>DASYUQ010000186.1 GCA_036001065.1 Candidatus Methylomirabilota bacterium | reverse complement strand
GCGAACACGCCCGCAGCGGCCATGGCGCCGCGCAAGATTGAGGGCAGTGTTCCAGGCGCTGATAAGGGTGCTACTTTGACGAAAGTCCAACAGACGGTCGCCTTGCGGGAGGTGACCGCTCTCATGCAAACCGTCGAGCAGGCGGTCACCGCTACTTCACCGTCGACAGCAAGCCGCCTAGTTTGTAGGCGCGGCGGCGATAAGCTATAATTTTCTGCCTTTGCGCTCGTAACACAACGGGCTCGTCTCCCAAGAGTGTCACGGCAGCGGGAGCCCCGCACAGCAATGGTAGATGTTCGCGATGTAGGTCCAGGGAGTCCGGTAGCCGTACGCGCGATGGCTGATGACCTTGACCTTGTTGTTCATGCCCTCGAGGGCGCCGTTGCTGACGCGGAGCTGGGTCCAGACGAGGACCCCGTCGAGATGGGCGCGCAGCATCCGAGCGAGCTTCTGGAACGGCGCGAGGCGACTGTGGCTGGCCCGCCAGAGCCACTGCAACACGGAACCTGTCAACAAGAATGAGACAGTGGGTTCATGAGTTTAGTGTAGGAGCGCCTCCTTGGCCGCTCGCGGCTGGGGTGGATTGATCCACACTTCGCTGGGACACGCGGTGGGTTGCGGCACTCCCCTGGGGAAGCGCTCAGGATGCACCGCGTAGGCCTCTGCCAGCACGGCCGCGCGCGCCGCCAAGCGCTGCTCGGCCCGTCCGTAGTGGACGTCGTACGGCGTCAGCAGGCCGAGGGCGCCATGCCGGTGCTCGGTGTTGTACCAGGGGAAGAAGACCTGGCAGTGCGCACGGGCGTCTTGGATCGCCCCGAATCGCTCGGGGAAGTCCGGCCGGTACTTCAGGGTCTTGAACTGCGCTTCCGAGAACGGGTTGTCGTTGGACACGTGGGGCCGGCTGTGGGTCTTCGTCACGCCCAGGTCGGCCAGCAACAGCGCCACGGGCTTGGAGGTCATCGCCGAGCCGCGATCGGCGTGGATCGTCAACTGCTGCCGCCCAATGCCCTGGCGGTCACACGTCTCGCTGATGAACTTCTCCGCCAGCGTGGCGCTTTCGCGATGCGCCACCATCCAGCCGACCACGAAGCGGCTGAACACGTCGAGCATCACGTACAGGTAGAAGTAGGTCCACTTCGCCGGGCCGAGGAGCTTGGTGATGTCCCAGCTCCACAGCTCGTTGGGCCGGCGGGCCAACAGCTCGGGGGCCGCGTAGATGGGATGCCGGAGCTGGTCGCGGCGCTCCCGGACCTCGGCGTGCGCCGCGAGCAGCCGGTACATGGTCCGTTCGGAACCGAGATACTCCCCTTCGTCGAGCAGGGTGGCGTACACCTCCGCCGGAGCGCGGTCGACGAAGCGCGGCGCGTGCAACTGCTCGAGTACCGCGGCCTGCTCTCCGTCCGTCAGCGCTCGGGGCGAGCGCCGGCGCAGCGGCGAGGCGCTCTGGGGCCGGCGCCGCCGATAGTACGTGGCGCGGGGCACGCCCAACGCCGCGCACGTAGACGCGACGCCGTGCCGCGGGCCGAACTCCGTGACCAGGGCCATCACGAGCCCTCGGTGCTCAGCGGCGTTCCCAGCAACGCCGCCAGTTTTTTTTGCAGCTCGACCAGGGCCTCCGCCCGCTCGGCGCGCTGCTTCCAGCGCGCCAGGTCGCGCGCCTGCTCCGCGATCACCTTATCGCGGGGATCCCGGGGCTGCGGGGCTGGCCCACGCTTCTTCGTGGTGCCCAGCTCGCCGCGATTACGCGCAGCCCGCCAAACCGTCAGGTGCGACGAGTACAGTCCTTCCCGGCGGAGCAGGGCGCCGATAGCCCCCGGGGTCTTGCAGGCGTCCGCTTCCCGCACGACCTTCCGCTTGTACTCGGCGCTGAACCGCCGCCGCGTCGCCTTCGCCACCACCTCGATCGCCGGCGCGCTGAGAGCTCGTTCCGTTGCGCTCATCTCCCTCCAGTCCTTGCTCGCCCTGCTCACTAATCTTCGGGGGGGATCACTGGTAGAGTCGAGGACGCGCGCGGTGGCGTGCAGGACCGGCGGCGCCTGCTGCGAGCGGCATCTTTCGTGACCGCTCTCGCCGAGAAGTCCATCGCTCCGTCTCGCGCCCCCGCTCATCGAACCGGACGTGACCATTTCGGTCATCCGGCTCTCGGACGGGTTTCTCGGGCGGCATTCGCAGGGGCGAGCCGCGGAAGTCGGTCCAGTCGAATGACACCCAGCTCTCCGAATGCCGCCGCCTCGGGAAACTGCCGGTACCCAGGCCCAGCCACCTTGTGCCGGCGTCGGAGGAAGCGGCGTACCGAATCGTACAGATGCCGCTGCACATCGTGACGCGCCTTCGCCAACGAGCCGTAGCAGAAGTAGGCCGCCCAGCCCCGCACGGCGCGGTTCAGGCGGGTCACCACCTCCGGCCACGGAGCCTGGTTCCCGTTCCGCAACTGCTGCCGGATCGCTCCCTTGATGGAGGCGATGGCCTTCTTCGAAGGTCGTGCTCCGTTGTAACGTCCGCCTGTGCGCGGCGAGTACATCGGTCCGAAGGTGTACCCCAGGAAATCGAAGGACTCGCAGCGCGCGTCCCGCACCCCGGTCTTTCCCTCGTTCAGCGCGAGCCCGATGCTCCCCATCCAGCCCCGTGTCTTCTCCAGGACCTCGTGGGCACCCTGCCGACACAGCACCACCAGGTCGTCGGCATAGGTGACAAGCTGCGCGCCGTACTTCTGGTCGAGACCATACCGGCGAAACGCCTTGATGTACCGATGCATGTAGATGTTCGCCAACAGCGGCGACACTACTCCGCCCTGCGGAGTTCCCCGGGTTGCCCTCTTCCCGCCTCCCCGCCGGTGAGCCCCCCGCTCGTCCGGCTCCACCACCGCCACCTTCAGCCACCCCTTCAGCAGGTGCAGCATCCGGCCGTCGCTGATCCGCCGCGCCAGGCACGTCATCAGCGCCGCATGCGGGATCTATGGGCCCCTCCGACGCCTGCCTCGCCCACCCCCCGAAGGAGTCGGTGCCGGGTCGCCCCGGCCGCGCGACAGGCCTCCCGTGTTGCCAGTCACCGCGTGCGTACGTGCTGCGCCCACTACCCCGGCGAGCCGGGCGACCTTCAGGTATCGGTGTATCCGATCGCCCGCGGCGGCCTTCGTCTATTGAGAGGAGACTCGGCGCTCGCATTCAACCTTTCGGGGCCTGCTCAGGCTTCACTCGCGTTGCGGCCCGCACGCTCGCTGACCCGCCCAAGGCGGACCTCTGTCCCCGGGGCTTCGACGGGTCGGTCGCCCTCGCCGTCTCCCGGGTAGCTACCAAGGTGTACCGACACCTCCTTGGACCGGACTTTCACCGGCTGCGCTGACTGGCCTTGCACGGCACACTCTCACTCTGGTTGATATGGGCTGTGAACTGTCCGCTCGCGGGCGTCGACAACGTCAGCGGGGTCTCCTCGAACCCATTCAGCTTTGCGTGGACCGTCTCTCCGGCCACGACGGCCGGAAAGGTGAGCATCGCCAGCACTGCGACACACACACCTATCCGAAGCGTTCTCTTCGGCGTCATTGGTCCCCCTCCTGAGGTTCCACACCTGTCAGCCGATCCTGGCGGGCGATCTCGCCACTTCCCCGGCGGTCGGCATCACCCCCTCTCACACCGATCCTGGAAATCCCCTGCTGAGACAAAAACAAACTCCCGCCGGTCAGGTTCCAGAATAGACTCTCGGTCAAATCCTCGCTGGGCTCGACCGAAATGGGAGTTACATCCGACCGGAATTGGGGGTAACATTTGGTGCGATGAAGACGCTCAAGGAGATGATCACCGAGGCCCGGCAGGCCGTCCCCGAGGAGGGACCAGCCGACCTGCAACGCCGCCTGAAGTCCGGTGAGCCCCTGGCCCTCATCGACGTGCGCGACCCCGACGAGTACCGGGACGGGCACATCGAGGCGGCCACCAACATCAGCCGGGGCTTTCTCGAGTTTCGGGTCGCCGGCGTCGTGTCGGACCCGGCCACGCCCATCGTCCTCTACTGCCAGACCGGGCTCCGGTCGGTGCTGGCGGCGAAGGTGCTGAAGGAGCTGGGCTACCAGAACGTCATCAACCTCGGGGGCGGCTATCAGAAATGGGCGCAGTCCGGCCTGCCCACGGTGCGCGACGTACCGCTGAGCCCCGACCAGATCCAGCGCTACAGCCGTCACTTCCTCCTCGCGCAGGTGGGCGAGAAAGGCCAGCGCCGGCTCATGCGCTCGAAGGTGCTCCTGATCGGCGCCGGCGGCCTCGGCTCGCCGACGGCGCTCTACCTCGCCGCCGCCGGCGTGGGGACGATCGGCCTGATGGACGGCGACGTGGTGGACGTCACGAATCTCCAGCGGCAGATCCTCCACACCACGGCCGACATCGGCAAGCCGAAAGTGGAGTCGGGCACCCGCATGCTCAAGGCGCTCAACCCCGACGTCGCCGTCATCCCGCTGGCCGGGCGGATCACCGTCGACAACGCGATGGACATCATCAAGGACTACGACCTCATCGTCGACGGCTCGGACAACTTCGAGACGCGCTACCTCGTCAACGACGCGTGCTACCTGGCCGGCAAGACCAACGTCCACGGCTCCATCTTCCAGTTCGAGGGAATGGCCACCGTCTTCGCGCCCGGCGAGGGGCCGTGCTACCGCTGCCTGTACCCCACCCCGCCGCCCCCGGGCCTGGTCCCCTCCTGAAGCGAGGCCGGGGTCCTGGGCGTGCTCCCAGGCGTGATCGGAACGATCCAGGCGACGGAGGCGGTCAAGGTCCTGCTCGGGATCGGCGAGCCCCTGATCGGACGCCTCCTGACCTACGATGCCCTCGGCATGCGCTTCCGTGAGGTCAAGCTCCGGCGGGATCCCAACTGCCCGCTCTGCGGCGGGTCGCCCAGCATCAAGGACCTGGCGATCCACCGCAACGGTGGCACCGCCTGCGATGTCGCCTCCAACGGCGGGGGCGAGTCGCTGGGCGCCGGCAAGCCAGTCGCCCGCGCCGGCGGCTGATCCTCGGCTGACCCCGACGCGTCCCGTCCTGCTCTGGATCGACGCGCCCGGCGTCTATCTGGGCGCCGCCGAGCGGGCGGGCCTCGCCGGGGGAGAGCCGCTGGTCGATCCGGCGCGCGAGTACTGAGTGTACGCGCTCCGTCTCTCCGAGGACCGGCTGGCGCCGGCGGCGCGCCTAGCGCTGCCGGCCCTGAACCGCGTGCTCTATGCGCTCACGGGCACCATCGACGTGACGAGCCCGGGCCCCCGCGCGTCCGTCCACGCCGAGGCGGCCTGGCAGGGCGTCGAGGACTGCGAGGTGGCGGGCGGCCCCGGCGGCGCGGTGGTCCTTCGCTACGAGCTGCTGTCTGTCGCCCCGGGGCCGGCGCCTGGCGCCCCGCCGCGAGGCGTCGGCGTCACGCTGCTCCTCGAGCATCCGCTCGCGCTCGATCCCGCCCAGAAGTACCTGATGCGCTGCGACCGCGTCGACTTCGCGCCAGGCGGCGAGGCGCTGCCCCACGGCCACAAGGGCGGGGGCATCCGCTGTCTTATCGCGGGCGGGCTGGAGGTACGGGTCGGCGCTCGCCCGGGCCGGCGGATGAGGCGCGGCGACGCCTGGTTCGAGACCGGCGTCGAGCCGGTACACGCCATCGCCTCGGCGACGGAGCCGACGAGCTTTATCCGCGTCGCGATCCTGCCCCGCGCCATCCGAGGGCAGAGCTCGATCGTCTACGTGGATCCGGCCCACGCCAGCGTGAAGCCGCGCCGATACACTGTCTACGTGGACGCGCCCATCGAAATCGTGTAATTGAGTGGCACGATGAGCGAGCCGGAGCCCCGATGACGCGCAGTCGCGGCCCCGCGCTGCCCGCCGAGCTGGTGGAGCGCCTGTCGCAGCGCGATCTCCAGCGGCGGCTGGGCGTCGCGCTCCCGTTCGTGACCGTGGACGCCGACGGGCGGCCCCACCCGATGCTGCTGTCGTACCTGGAGGTGCGCGCGTATGATCCCGGCACCCTCGGCCTCGTGATCCTGACAACGAGCCGCAGCGCGCGCAACCTCGTGGAGCGCAAGGCCGGCACGCTCCTGGTGATCGAGCCCGACGCCATCGCCTACGTGAAGGCGCGCGCGCTGGACGGCCCCCTGCCGGTCGAGGGGGGCGACGAGTTCGGGCTCGGCTATTTCCTGCTCGGGGTCGAAGACGTGCTCGAGGACGCGGCCACCGAGTGGGAGGGCGGCATGCGCATCACCCAGGCCACCCGTTACCGGCCCACGCCCACGCTGGAGGAGCCCTGGGCGCGCGTCACGCTGGCGGCGCTGGCGGCGCCGCGGGCGCGGGCCTGAAGGAGATGGCGATGGACACCCCCCGCACCGTCCTCTTCGTCTGCCAGCACGGCGCCGCCAAGAGCGTGCTGGCCGCCGCCTACTTCCAGCGGATGGCGGACGGGCGCGGGCTGCCGGTGCGCGCGAGCTTCGCGGGCACGGAGCCCGACCCCGAGATCGCGCCCCGCGTGGTCAAGGAGCTGCTGGCGGACGGGATCGATCTCCGTGCTCGGCGCCCGCGCCAGGTCACCCGCGACGATGTCGCCCGGGCCTGGCGCGTCGTCTCGTTCAACTGCGACCTGAGCGGGCTGGCCGGGCGGGGTCGGGAGATGGAGCGCTGGGACGACGTGCCACCGGTCAGCGACGATTTCATCCGCGCCCGCGCGGCGATCGTCGCGCGTCTGGCGCGACTCCTGGAGGAGTGCGCCAAGACCGAGTAGTTACTGCTCCTCGACCGCCTTGTACCGGCCGATCGTCACCTCGATCTCGGTCTCGTGCCCGTCGCGCCACACGGTGACGCGCACCTTCTTGCCGACCGGCGCCGCGGCCACGACCCGCTGGAGATCGCGGGGGCCGTCCAGGCGCGTGCCGTCGAGGGCGACGATGACGTCGTTGGGACGCACACCTCCCTGGTCGGCGGGCTCCCCCGGGATGACGGACCGGATCAGCACGCCGCGGGGCTCGCGCAACTTGAGCCGCTCCAGGTCGTCCTCGCCCACCTCGGTGATGCTGACGCCCAGCCAGCCCCACTCGATGCGGCCCTTGGCCACGAGCTGGGGCACGAGCACCTTGACCAGGTTGGAAGGGATGGCGAAGCCGATCGAGCCGTTGCGGGCGGCCATGCTGTTGACCCCGATCACCTCGCCCGCCATGTTGACCAGCGGGCCCCCCGAGTTGCCGGGGTTGATGGCGGCATCGGTCTGGATGAAGTCGAAGCCCGGCGCGGCGACCGACAGCGGCGCCCCCTTGCGGCTCACGATCCCGAACGACACGGTGTGCTCGAGGCCGAAGGGATGGCCGAGCGCCAGCACGAACTCGCCCACGCGCAGCCGGTTGGAGTCGCCGAACGGCAACGTCGGAAGGTCCTTCATGCCGTCGATCTTCAGCAGCGCCAGATCGATGCGGCTGTCGCGGCCGATCACCTTGCCTGTGAACCGGCGGCCGTCGAACAGGCGCACCTGGACCGTCGAAGCACCCTCCACGACGTGAGCGTTGGTGACGATGACGCCCTGGGGGTTGACGATGAACCCCGAGCCGGCACTGCGGCGCGGCTCCTGAGGCTCCTCCGATTCCTCCTTGGCGGCCTCCCGGCGCACGCGGACGTGGACCAGCGCGGGCTTGAGCCGCTCCGCCAGGTCGGCCAACAGCTCGTTGAAGCGCGCCAGCTCCGGAGCGGCCGCCGCCCGGGGCGGCGGCGCCGACCCCGCCAGCGTGGGGCCGGCGCAGGCGCTGAGAAGTGTGGCGAGCAGCACGAGGCCCAGGGCCGGGCGGAGCGGCGAACGTCGCATGCAGGACCTCCTTGTCAGGGCGACATCAGTATACCCCTCACGGCCCCTGGCGCTCGGCCGCCGGCGGCCGGACGCCTGCCGGGACCAGGACGCACTCCCGCCCGGCGCCGCAGACGACGAGGGGCGGAACATGGAACTCGCGGTCCGTGACCCGGCGCTCCCAGTGCGCCGGCACGTGCGCGACGCCGCCGTCGCGGCCCGGGATGTAGCGATCGGGAACCCAGACCCGGTCGGGCGGCGTCACCTCCCGCTGGGGAACGGCGGGCAGCGGCCGCGTCACCGCCCGCTCGAGCTGGTCGAGCGCGCGGGAGCTGGGGCTGGCGCCGCCCAGCTGAAAGGCCAGCCACGCGGCGACGAGCAGGCTAGCGGCTGACTTCGCGCACAAGGTGGCCCAGCTCCGGGATGAGCAGCTTTTCGAGGGCGAGCCGGCAGGCGTTCGGCGAGCCCGGCAGCGACACCACGATCCGCCGCTGGTAGATGCCCATCTGGGCGCGCGAGAGCATCGCCGCCGGCCCGATCTCCTGGTAGGAGAGCATGCGGAACAGCTCGCCGAAGCCGGGCAGCCGCTTGTCGAGCAGCGCCTCCACCGCCTCGAACGTCGCGTCGCGGGAGGTGATGCCGGTGCCGCCCGTGAGGATCACCGCCTGGGCGGCCGGGTCGGCGACGGCTTCGCGGATCACGCGCTGGACATCGGTGGGCTCGTCGCGCACGATGGCGAACCCGACCACCCGGTGGCCCGCCCCGCCCAGGAGCTCGCGGATGAGCGCGCCGCTGGTGTCGGTCTCGGGCGTCTTGCTGTCGGAGATCGTGAGCACGAAGCACCCCACCGACCTCGGCGCCTGCGCCTTGTGCTCCTCGGGTGTGGTCGCGATGGGTCGGCTCACGGCGCGGCGTCGCCAGCGCGGTCGAGGACCTCGACGATGTGCAGCACGGACACCTCCGCCCCGTGGGCGCGGAGCCCCGCCTGGATCTGAAGAATACACCCCGGATTCGCCGTGACCACCGCCTCGGCGCCCGTGGCCAGGATGTGGTTGACCTTCCGGTGCAGCGTCCCCTCGGAGCCGACGAAGACGCCCGTCAGGTCGTAGCCCTGGGTCTCGCGGGTCTTGCCGCCCAGCCAGACGATCTCGCCGTCGGGCATCACGACCTCGAGGCCCAGGATGTGGTTGACCGTCACTCCGTACTTGAGCGTGTGGGGACCGCCGGAGTTGTTGGCGATGTTCCCCCCGATCGTGCACGCCTGCTAGCTCGAGGGGTCGGGCGCGTAGTAGTAGCCGCGCGGGCCGACGGCCCACGACAGATGCAGGTTGACGAGCCCGGGCTCGACGACGGCGAGCTGGTTGTCGTAATCGACCTCGAGGATGCGGTTCATCCGCATGAGCGAGAGCACGATCCCGCCCTCGGCGGGCAGGCAGCCCCCCGAGAGCCCGGTGCCGGCGCCGCGGGCGACGAACGGCAGACTCTCGCGGTTGGCGAGCTTGACGACCACCGCCACCTGCTCGGCGGAGGTCGGGAACACGACGAAGTCCGCCAGCGCGCGGAAGAGCGTGAGGCCGTCCGACTCGTAGACCAGCAGCTCGTCCGGATCGCTGAGCACGGCGCCGGGGCCCACGACCGTCTCGAGCTCGCGCCGCAGCTCGCGTTTCCGGGAGTCGGTCAGGGTGGCCATGGCGTCTCGAATTATACCGTGTTGGGCGGGGTCGAGCCGGGTCGGCCCGGCGCCCGGCACGTCGTACCGGCCATCGCTCAGAAGTCGGTGTCGGGCGCCGGGGCGGGCGCGGCGCGCCGGTACTGGCGGCGGTGCTGCCAGAGCGCCAGCACGACCGAGAGGGCGGACAGCCCCAGCAGCACGCCCGCGATGGGCCGCGTCAGGAACAGCCACGGGTCGCCGTCGGTCATGAGCGCGCGCACCAGGTTGATCTCGATCTGGTCGCCCAGGATGACGCCCAGGATGAGCGGCGCCAGCGGGAAGCCGAACTTGACGAGCAGGTAGCCCAGCACGCCGAACAGGAGCAGCGCGTAGACGTTTTCCATCGTGTTGTTCAGGGCGTAGGCGCCGATGACGCAGAGCACGAGGATCACCGGCACCAGCATCGACTTCGGCACCTGCACGATCTTGAGGTAGACCCGCGCGAGCAGCCACTGGAGCACCATCATCACCGGATGCGCCAGCAGGTATGCCGCGAAGATGCCGTAGGCGACGCGCGGCTCCTGGATCATGAACAGCGGACCGGGCTGGATGCCGTGGATGATCATGGCGCCGAGCATGACCGCCGTGACCGCGTCGCCCGGGATTCCGAAGGCCATGATCGTCACCAGCGAGCCGGCCACGTTGGCGTTGTTGGACGCCTCCGAGGCGATGATCCCCTCGGGGATCCCGGTCCCGAACTTCTCCGGGTGCTTCGAAAACTTCTTGGCCTGGTCGTAGGCCATGACGTTGGCCGCGCTGCCGCCGATGGCGGGCAGGACCCCGATCCAGACGCCGATGATCGTGGACCACAGAAGCAGGAAAGGCCGCTTGAGGATCTCCCAGATGACCGCCACGTGGGAGACGGCGAGGTTCGGCGCCTCGATGCGCGCCTGCGGGCCACCCGCAGCCAGCTTCTCGAGGTCCGTCATGATCTGGGCGAAGGCGAAGATGCCGATGAGGACCGGGAGGAACTGAAAGCCCGAGCGCAGGAACTCGCTCCCGAACGTGAAGCGGGGGACCGACATGATCGGGTCGGAGCCGATCACCGTGATGATCAGGCCGATGGCGCCGGAGAGGAAGCCCTTGAGGAGCGAGTGCTCGGTGAGCCCGGCCACCATCGAGAGCGCGAAGATGAACAGCGCGAAGTACTCCCAGGGACCGAACCGCAGGGCGAAGCGGGCCAGGGGCATCGTGGCGCCGACGAGGAAGATGGCGCCCAGCAACCCACCGATGAAGGACGCCCACGTGCCGAGCCACACGGCCCGTCCCGGCTCGCCACGGCGGGCCATCGGGAAGCCATCGAACGTGGTCGCCACCGCCGAGGGCGTCCCCGGGATGCCGAGCAGGCTCGCGGTAACGAGCCCGCCCGATTCGCCGCCGACGTAGACGCCCACCATGGCGGCCAGCCCGGCCAGCGGGTCCATGCCGAAGGTAAAGGGCAGCACGATGATGATCGTCATCGTGATCGTCACGCCGGGCAGGGCGCCGCCGACGAGCCCGGCCAGGGTGCCGATGGCCAGGGGCAGCAGGTACTGCGGCTGGAGCACCTCGCCGAGGCTGCCGAGGAGCGGTCCGAACACCTCAGAAGCCCGTGAGGCGCCCGCGAGGGAGCAGCACGTTCAGGTACGCCTCGAACACGTAATAGGTCACGAGCATCGCGCCGAGGGCGAGGGCGCCCACGAGCGCCCAGCCGCGCCCGTCGCGCGGCGGTTCGAGCGTCGCCTGAAGCACGCCGACGAAGAGGGCGGTGGCGACGCGGTAGCCTAGCACGGGGAGCAGGAACACATAGGCGGTGAAGATGAGGAACGCCAGCAGCACCAGCCGGTAATTCACCGCCGGCGCGACGGGCCGGCGACCGCGGCGCCACAGGTCCGAGACCAGCAGCGCCGCGCTGAGTACCGCCGTCACGACGAGGAGGATGCGCGGGTAGAACCCGGGCCCGATCGGGACGAGCGCCGGCTGGGGGAGTCCGCGCGACGTCCAGAGAAGAAGAAGAGAACCAGCGAGACAGACCAGCCCGGCAACGCCATCTCTGGACAATGGGGGGGACGAGACGTCCCCCCCATTTCCCCCCCGCCTCGCGTTGCGACCAACCACCCTCAGCGCTTCAGGAGCCCGAGATCGCGCGCCAGGGTCTTGTTCAGCTCATCGTTCTCTCTGAGGAACGCGGCGTACGCCTTGCGGTCCATGAAGCGGACGAACGTGCCCTGCTTGGCCATGTCCTCGGCGAACTTCGCCTCGCTCGTCGCCTTCTGGCAGGCCGCCTCCAGCTTGGCCAGGATGTCGGCCGGCGTGCTCTTGGGCGCCGTGACCCCGCGGGTGACGGCGTAGACAACGTTCACGCCGAGCTCCTTGAGGGTGGGGACACTGGGCGCGTCGGGCAGCCGCTTGTCGGTGCCGATGGCGAGGAACTTGAGCTGCCCCGCCTCCACCTTGCCCTTCTGGGTCAGGTTGGAGTCGGTCAGATCGATGTGGCCGCCGAGGATGGCGTTCATGCGGGGCGCCAGGCCCTCGTAGGAAACGTACTTGAACTTGATCCCCGCCGCCTTCTCGATGAGCGCCGGGAAGAAGTGGCTGGTGGAGCCCAGGGTGGCGCCCACCGTGATCTGCCCCGGCCGCGCCTTGGCGTCGGCCAGCAGCTCCTGCCAGGAGGACCACTTGGTCTTGGGGCTCGCCGTCAGCACCGACGGCGTGTTGGACACCGAGCAGATCGGCTCGAAGTCGCTGTAGGCCACGTCGGCCACGCCCGTGTAGTACGTGGAATGGATGTAGTCGTGGATGGCGTAGAGCGTGTAGCCGTCGGGCGGGGAGCCCTTCGCCTCCCGCGCGCCCGCCGTCCCCGAGGCACCGGTGACGTTGGCGATGACCACGGTGGCCCCGAGGTACTTCTGGAGCTGCTGGGCGAGCGGCCGGAATATCGAGTCGGTGTCGCCGCCGGCCGCCCACGGCACGATCAGCTTGACGGGCCGGTCGGGGTAGGCGGCCAACCCCGCGGACGCGACGACGAGCGCGAAGATCAGCAGGGATGCGAGAACGGTGAATCGGCGCATGAGGACTCTCCTTTCGAAACGGCTGCCCGATGATATCAGAGGACGCGGGCCACGGTCTGGAGGTCGTCGATGAAGCGGCGGGTCTCCCGGCGCCGCGTCTCGTCGTCGGGCGCCCGCCACAGCGTGCATTCGGCGGCCCTTCGCCGAAGACGGTCCGGGTCGCGCGCCGCTAGAGCTCGCAGCCCGTACCGCCCGCGGCCGCCGCGCGGAGCTCCGGGAGCGTCGGCTTCTGAGGGATGAACGGGGCGGCCGACGTCACGGCCCGAGCCTCCCCAGCAGGAGGCGGGCCGCGCGGGCCACGGCCTCGGCGTCGATCCCGTAGTGGCGATACAGGTCCTGTCGCCGTCCCGACTGACCGAAGTGATCCACCCCGAGGGGGATCTGGGGCACGCCGAGGGCCGACCCGAGAAACGCCAGCGCGTGCGAGTGGCCATCCAGCACCGAGACGATCGGCACGCCCTCCTCGTCGGCCGCAACCAGTCGCTCCAGGTAGGGCCGAGCCGTCCGCAGGCCCCGGTAGAGACGATCGGGGCTCGTCACGGCGAAGACGTTGGCGAAGACGCCCTCCTCACGGAGCGCCCGGCTGGCCGCCACGGCGTCCGGAACCATGACGCCGGCGGCGAAGATGTGGACCGCGTTGATCTCCGGATCCCAGCCGGGCTCGTCGCGCGCGTCGATGAGGCGATAGGCGCCGGCCAGTGCCTGCTCGCGCCAGCCGGGGCTCCCTGCCGGAGCCAGACGCTGGTCGACCGGCCGCGTCGACAATCTCAGATAAAGGCTCTCGCCCTGGCCGCGGGCGATGGCGTCGAGCGCGGCCAGCAGGATCCACTCGACCTCGCGCGCGAAGGGGGGATCGAAGTAGACGATGTCGGGGAGCGCCACGCCGATGCCCGGCGTGATCACCGACTGATGGGCGCCGCCCTCGGGGGCGAGGCTCACGCCGGAGGGCGTGGCCACCACGACGAACTTCGCGCCGGAGTAGAGCGCGTGATAGAGCGCGTCGAGCCCGCGGCTCACGAAGGGATCGTAGAGCGTGCCGATCGGCAACAGCGTCACCCCGCTCAGCTCGCGGGTGAGGCCGAGCGCTCCCAGCAGCAGGAAGAGGTTGTGCTCGGCGATGCCGAGCTCGATGTGCTGGCCGCGCTCGGACTCCCGCCACTGCACGGCCTGCGGCAGCTCGGCGAAGAAGTTCGGCCGGCCCCGCGGAAAGTAGATCCCCTTGCGATTGATCCAGCCCCCCAGATGCGTGGTCACGGCCACGTCCGCCGAGACCGTGACGATGGCCTCGGCGACCGGCAAACGGCCGAGCGCCCCCAATACCCGACCAAAAGCCTCCTGGGTGGAGGCCTCGGCGGCATAGGTCTCGTCCAGCTCGAGGGGAACCTGGTGGGCGAGCGGGCGGGGCGCGGGCGGGACGAAGAGGGGCGGCAGGCGACGGATCCACTCGGCCTCGGCGCTCCCGCCGGGGAATCCCTCCCACTCCGCGCCCGGCTCGACGCCGAGCGCCGCGCGAAGCTCCTCGATCTGCGCCGGCGTCAGGAGCGCGGTGTGATTCAGCGGGTCGCCGGCGAACGGGAGCCCCCACCCCTTGATCGTGTGGGCGAGGATCACCTGGGGCCGGGCGCGCTCGCGCTCCGCCTCGGCGAACGCCTCGAGGATCGCGGCCAGATCGTGGCCGCCGAGATCGCCGACGAGCGCCGGCAGGGTCTCGTCCGAAATCTCCGCGAGCAGGCGATCGACCGCGCCGTCCGTCTCCCCCGCCGGCCCCGTCACCAGCGCCTTGCGGACGGCCCCGGGGCCGAGCCGCAGCAGACTCTGGTACTGCGCGTAGGGCATCGCCTCCAGGCGCGCACGCAGGGCGGCGCCGCCCGGGCGCGCGAGCAGCGCGTCGAGGCGCGCCCCGTAACGGAGCTCGATGACGCGCCAGCCGAGAGCGGCGAAGAGCTCGGGCAGTTGCCGGCGCCGTCCGTCGGGCACGATCCGGTCGAGGCTCTGGCGGTTCACGTCGACGATCCACAGGACGTTGCCGAGCTCAGCCACCGCCTCCTCGGCCAGCGCCTCCCAGACGTTGCCCTCGTCCAGCTCGGCATCGCCGACCATGACGATGAACCGTTCCGGCCCGGGAGCCCCGCCGTGATCGACGAGGTAGCGGGTCGCGAGCGCGCCGAACGTGGCCTGCACGGCGCCCAGGCCCATCGAGCCGGTGGACAGGTCCACGATCTCGGGGTTCTTGCGCCGACTGGGATAGGCCTGTAGACTCCCGAAGCTTCGCAGCCCCCGGAGCGCGGTGGCCGGCAGCCGCCCCCGGAGGTACTGAATCGCGTAAAATGCCGGCGACGCGTGGGCCTTGACGGCCACGGCGTCGCCCGGACGGAGGGCTTTGAAATAGAGCGCCGTCAGGAGCGTGACTGCCGACGCGGAGGAGGCCTGGTGACCGCCGACTTTCGTGCCCTCGACGTTGGAACGATGCGCGTTGGCGACGTGCACCATCCAGGCGCTGAGCCAGAGCACTTTCCGCTGAATCCGGTCGAGGATTTCCAGGTCCGCCATCCGCAGGCGACTCTAAGCGGCCGCGGGGAGCGAGCGCAATGATGCTCTTCCTCGTGGCGAGGGATCAACCCGACCTCTACTTGTCGCTCCAGCGCGAATTCGCGGATGAGCCGGACATCGAGGTCATGCTGGACCGGCGCCTCGGCCAGCGCCGGCGGGAACGCCTCAACAGCGGGCCCGAGCGGCGCCGGAGCGATCGCCGCGCCCGCCCCACCGTGGACCTCCATCTGCGGTCGATCGGATGGGCGGTCGTGCATCCCGACCGCCCCCCGATCTGAGGAACGCGCTTGCAGCGGTGATTAGAATGAGGAGAAAATCACAGCGAGCAACCCTCGCAGGAGGCCATTCAGCATGCCAACCAGCCGTTTCACCCTGTCGATGATCGGTGCCGCCGCGCTCGTGGTCGCGGGCTGCGCCTCGGGCGACGAATGGGCAACGTGGAAGTCGCATCCGACCCACTTCGCCTCGGGCGATCACCTCTACTTCTCGACGCGCAACCGTGAAGGCGCCTCGACGCGCGTCACCCGCAGCGACATCGGGCTGGCCCGCGAAGAGGGCTGGTGGGGCAAGCCGGTGACGGTGGGCCAGGAACAGATTCTCGAGCGATAGGAGAATGGACTTCATGACGACCCGCTGCGGACGACTCGCCGTTCTGCCCCTCGTGATCGTCCTGATCGTTCTCGGCGGGTGCGCCAAGCGGCCCGCGGTGACGCAGGTCTCAGCCCCGGCGCCGACGGGCGCGGTACAGCCCGCGCCGGCGCCACCGCCCGCTGCCCAGGCGCCCGCCCCCGCACCGGCACCCGCGCCGGTGGCTCCGGCGCCCGCGGCTCCGGCGCCGCCGCCCCCTCCACCCCCCGCGCCGAAGGAGTTCAGGGCGGCCCCCGAGCTGCGGGACATCCCCTTCGACTTCGACAAGTACACCATCCGCCCGGACGCCTCGAAGATCCTCGACGCGAACGCGCGCTGGCTGAAGGCCAACCCGAACCAGCTGGTGCTGGTCGAGGGGCACTGTGACGAGCGCGGGACCAACGAGTACAACCTCGCCCTCGGCGAGCGTCGGGCCAAGGCGGCGATGAGTTACCTGGCGGCCCAGGGCATCCCGGCGAGCCGCTTCACCACGGTCAGCTACGGCGAGGAGCGGCCGCTCTGCACCGAGCACAACGAATCCTGCTGGGCGAAGAACCGTCGCGCCCACTTCCTCGTCAAGCCCCAGTAAGCGTGTCCGGGCGGGGAGGGGCGCGACGCTCCTCCCCGCTCGCCCCGCCTACCGCGACGGGCTTCGAGGCCAACCGCCCGTGGCGCTTGAGATACGCGTCGAGCCAGACGTGATAGACGACGATGGCAGCGGCGAGCGCGCCGATGAACGCCAGCATCCCGACGTGTACGAGCAGACTCACTTCCGGCATGGATCCCTCCGCCGTGAGGTCGCACCTCGGCCGCTGAGCTCGCAGAGTGGGGAGAGGGCTAGGCGGCGGGCGGAGAGCGGGTGATGCCGGCGACGAGGGCAGGCCTCTGACCGGCGCGCGGCTCTTGCAGCCAGACGAGCCGCCCCGGCGCGGCCACCGCGACAGATTCGCGCGCCTCCGCGGTGGAGTCCGCGTAGGGCGTCGTCGCGCAGGCCAGCTCGTCGAGGACCTGGGTCGCGGGGTTATCGAAGGAGAGAACCGCGAAGCGCCAGACGATGTTCAGCGAGGCCCGCGGAACCTGAACGAGCAGGAGCGCGAGCAGCGCGAGCAAGAGCAGGACGCGGCCCATCGTGGCGGGACGTCTCGGCATGGTGACCGGCACTATACGCGCGGAGGTCGCACGACGGCAAGAGCCCGGACCCACGTCAGGCCACGAAGAAGCGATACCCGAGCCCCAGCAGACCGGCGCCGATGATCAGCCAGGCCGAGTTCACCTTGAACCGCACGAGGAGGACGGCCGCGGCGACCCCGAGCGCGACCGTGAATGCGTCGACGATGGCCGCCCGGGCCAGCTCTGCGGTCACCCCCGCCATCAGCCCCAGCGCGGCGACATTGACGCCGTCCAGGAGGGCGCTCGTCCACGGCCAGGCGCGTACCCGTGGAATCAGCGGATAGCTGACGGCCACGAAGACGAAGGAAGGCAGGAAGATGGCCAGGGTCGCCAGGAGGGCGCCACCCCAGCCACCGACCAGGTAGCCGATGAAGGTCGCGGTCGTGAAGACCGGCCCCGGCGTCACCTGGCCGATCGCCACCGCATCGAGCAGCTGCCCGTCGTCGATCCAGCCCAGCCGGTGCACGAACTCGTTCCTGAGGAAGGCCAGGAGCACGTACCCGCTGCCGTAGATGACGGAACCGATCTTGAGGAAGCTCAGAAAGAGGGTCCACAGGCTGACGGCACCGACGGCTCCGGCGGCGTGACCGAGGCTGGCCGCCGCCAAGATGGGCACGCCGATCGAGACCCCGAGGCGCGAGGCGCGCAGCCGGCGGCCGCTCTGGATCAGCGCCACCACCGCCCCGCTGCCGAAGAGCAGCAGGAGCTCGTTGTAGCCGAGCAGGTAGAGGGCGGCGCTGGCCGCGCCGACGATGCCGAGGAGAGGCCTCTTGATCGCCGCCGGGCCCAGACCCCAGAGGGCCTGGAGCACCACGACGATGACGACGGGCTTGATGCCGTACAGGAGCGAGATCGCCGGCGCGCCGGATCCGTAGCGCACGTAGGCCCAGGCCGACAGCAGCACGATGACCATCGCCGGCAGGATGAACAGCGCACCCCCTACGATGAGCCCCGGCCACCCGGCGCGGGCGTAGCCGAGGTGGATGGCCATCTCGGTGGAGTTGGGGCCGGGGATGAGATTGGTCGCTCCGAGCAGGTCGAGGAACCGCTCGTCGCTCACCCACTTCCGCCGCCGGACGACCTCGTCCCGCATGAGCGCGATGTGCGCCGCCGGTCCTCCGAAGCCGATGACCCCGAGCTTGAGGAAGACGGCGGCCACCTCGCCGAGCCGAGCGCGCCCCGGGGGCATTTCGGCCATCTCGGCCAGCTAGTGCCGTTCCAACTTGTTGATACTAAATCTGTCCACGAACGACGTACACGGTGCCTTCCTAGGCGCGAATAGTTGGAACGGCACTAGTCTAAGACGATTCCGGCTCGTAATCCTCCTGAACCTGGCAGAGGCCGTTCGCGCTCAGGTGTGGGTTAGCCCCGATCCGAAATAAGCTCGCAGGTGAAAGCGGCACATGGCCGCGAACATGGGCGGTGTTCAGGAGATGGTTCGACCGCAGCCAGCGTCTCTATAGGAGGACGTGGGTGCGCACGTACCCACGCTGGCCACGGCC
>DASYUQ010000185.1 GCA_036001065.1 Candidatus Methylomirabilota bacterium | reverse complement strand
TCCCCCGCCCGGAGCTGCGCGAGGGCCTCATTCGCCTCCCGCATGGGGGCGGTGCCGGAGATGACCGCCTTGACCCGGCCGTCGTTCACCAGGCTCGCCGCGTCGGCCACGTCTCGCACGGAATGGTTGTGCGAGGCGATGATCTGGAGCCACCTGTAGACCAGCTGGGCCGGGTCGATGGGGACGGTCTGCTCGTAGTGGTAGCCCAGGATGACGAGCCGTCCGCCCGGCCGCAAGAGATCCACGCACTGCTGGATGACGGGCGGCACGGCGTCCCCTCCCACGATCTCCAGGGCCAGGTCCGCGCCCACGCCGTTGGTGAGGCCGAGGACCGTCTTCACCGGGTCCGCCCGCAGGGCGTTGATGGTGTCGAGGGCGCCCAGCTCGCGGGCCTTCTCGAGCTTCTCCTCCTTCACGTCCACCCCGATCACGCTCGCCCCCAGGTGGCGCAGGATCTGCAGCGCGTGGAGGCCGAGGCCGCCCAGCCCGAACACGACCGCCGTCTCGCCCAGATCGACGCGGGCCATGCGGATGGCATGGAGGGGGGAGCCGAGCGTCCCCCCGATCAGGGAGGCCGCCTCCATCGAGACGTGGGGGCCGACCTTGACGAGGTTGCGGTCCGCGACGGCGACGAGCTCGCCGAAGCCGCCGTCGATCTCGAACCCCATCCGCCCCGGCGAGTGCAGGCACATCTCCTCGTGGCCGGCCCGGCACATGCGGCAGCGACTACATGTTTGCTTGGCCACCATCACCACCCGGTCGCCCGGGCGGACGGACTCGACCTCGCTCCCCACCTCGACCACGACCCCCGCGCTCTCGTGGCCGAGCAGCAGGGGCGGCTTGACCGACTTCACGAGCCCGTCCACGATCTTGAGATCGGTCGCGCACAGGCCGTTGGCCTTGGATTGGACGAGGACCTGACGAGCGCCGATCTTCGGCTCCGGCACCTCCTGCCAGGAGAGGGGTTTGCCGAACTCCTTGAGCACCATCGCCTTCATGGGCGGATCCTCGGAGTGGATTTGCGCCTGGTCCTTCTCGGCGCCCTCGTTTCTTCGGCTCGGGCGATCGGATGCGAACCAGCTCCAGCCTGGGCAAGGGCCTCGGAGTGCTTGAGGTAGGTCTCGATAGACGCCACGACCACGCGCGCCTGGATGGTGATGAGATCGATGCCGACCAGCGACACACGCACCCACGCGTCGATCACGATGCCCTTGTCGAGGACCCGGTCAAGGACCTCGATGAGATTGTTACTGGCGGCTGTCCTCTCGATGGGCATAACGCACCCCATTACCCACGGACGGTGCCTTGTAATGCCGTGCAAGGATACCGCGAACCTTACCCAGCTTGCTCAGGACCTGAGCATTGACTCGACTGCTGCTACATAGTCTTCTCCCCTTGGGGGGCGATACGCCGATGGCGCATAGAGGGAGCGTCGCGCTAGGCACTGGCAAACAGCTCCCACGCCCTCGAGGATGGAACCGCTCGATCCCCATCGAGCCATCGTCCGCTTCGAAGACCCAGTCAGTGCTTCGGTGGGATCCACGCCGTTCATGCCCACCTCCTGACCCGCACCGGCAAGCAGGCTACTCCCCGCTCCGGGCGCTCACGGCGTGGCATCGAGCCCCTACTTTCGTCCGCGACTCAGGATATCCTCGAGCTTCGAGCGACGATCCTTTTCCGAACGAAGCTCCTCTTCGGTCCTCTTCAGCCTCGACTCCACCGCTTTCCGCTCCTCGCGCGCCACCTCGGCCGCGACCTGTTGGCCCTTCAGGGCCTGCACTTCCTCCCGCATTTGCCGGAGCGGAACGCCCCACCACAGGAATCCCACCAGGCCTCCCAGCAGCAATCCCGCTATCACCCCCATCGTGGCCGTCTTCATTGGGACCTCCCTGCTCGCCGCGCTCAGCGCTCCGCTGGGTCCGCCACACGCTCGCGCGCCAAACGCGCTTCCGGTGTCGTGGGAAACTTTTCGACCAGATACTCGAGCCGGTCGTGAGCGGGCGCCGGCTGCTGGAGCTCGAGCAGCACCAGCGCTTCCTTGTACAGAGCGGCCGGCACCTTGTCGGCGCCCGGATAACGCTCCGCGACGTCGTGAAACGCCTGCGCCGCTTCCTTGAGCGCCTGGTCAGTCCGCTCCAGCTCCCCCGCATCCTGATACCGGTGCGCGAGGCTGAGATAGGCCTCCCCGATCCAGTACTGCGCGTTGTCCGCGACCTCATCGTCGGGATGACGCCGCACGAACTCCCGAAAGCCGCCGATCGCGAGCGCGTAATTCCCTCGACTGAAATCCAGGTAGGCCGCCTGGTAGAGATCTCGCGGGGTCGACTCGGTGCCCGGTCGAAGATCGGTGGGCGGACTCGTCGAGATCATGGCCGCCGGCGCCGGCGGCATCACGGAGAGGCCGGGAGCCGCCTCGGCCACGCCGGGCGAGCTCTCGCGCGCGGCAATCCGCGCATTGATCTCGTCGACCCGCGCCGTGAGCGCGGTGAGCGCGTGGGTCAGGGCCTCCAGTTCACTCCGGGCCGCGACGCGGTCGAAGCTCGTTGCCAATGCCTCGACCCGTGCCGCCAACTCGCCCAGCGTCGCCGAAAGCGTGTCGAGACGCTGCGCGAGCATGGCGCTCTGGCGCGTCCCTTCGGCAGCCTGTTCACGGATGAGCCCGGCCAGCGCGACCCGAATCGTTTCTTGCTGCTGTCTGGCGAGCTCCGCGCTCGTCGTGAGCCGCTCGATCTCGCCTCGCAGCTGGTCGAGGTCACCGCGGCTCGCCCTCGCCGAGACATCGGGGGTGCTGGCGCAGCCCACCAGGAGCGTGAGGAGGGAAAGCAGCAGCAGAGGCGCCGGTCGGGCGTGTGCTGGGCTCGCGCTTCGGGCCATCACCGCATCTCCATCTTCTCCGCTTGCTGCCAATCCACCAGGAAGGGCGCGCGCCGGTTTTGGGCTCAGCATGCTTGGTCGCGTCCGATGCATAGCGACCGTTCGTCGCCGTAGCTGAGGCCGGGTCATGAGCCGCCGGCTCCGTCAGGGGTCCGGCAGCAGGAGTACCCGCGTACGCCGGACCTCGATCCCCTCAGCTCGGCCGTGGTCGAGGCCGGCGACGACGAGGCGGAAACCGCGCCGTGCGGTCACGACCACCGGCTCGGCGCGTCCCGGGACGACGTACCAGGCCCGGTCGCCCGGGCCGAGCCCCCCGCTCATCGCCAGCCCGACCCAGGCGCTCACCGGACGCCAGCGGAGCCGGATGGGAGGGACCAGCGCCAAGAGGCCGGTCGCCACGGCGGCGAGGCCGGCTTGCGTGTCGGGACTGACGTCGAGCGCAGCCGCCAGGACCGCCCAGGCCGCGAGCCAGGCAACGAGCGCGTCGAGCCACCGGAGGTAGCGGAGGCGCGAAGCCCAGCGCTCGACGGCGTAGGGGGTGGTCCGGATCGGCGTTCGCATCGAGATCGTCCTCCATTATCCGGCGGCGGGAGCGGGGTGTAACGCGCAGCCGTACATGTCGGCCGCGAGGAACGTGCCACGGGGCCGGAGAGCGAAGGCCGGTCGTCCGGCGGCCAACATCCGTACGCCCCCGCTGGGGCCTCACGTCGACCGTCCCGGCCCGGCCAGGAGCCAGAGGACCGTCACGAGCAGGATAGCCTGGACCACCCAGCCGATCGTGCTGACGCCGACCGCCCGCCACGTGCTCTTGTAGTCAAGCGCCTGTCTGACCGCGATCACCGTCGCCACCAGCATCCAGACCCCGGCCACCAGAAAAACGAGCCCTCGAACGGGCCCGATCACGCCGAGCACGCGGAGGACGCCGGGGGCGCTGGCGAAGCCGACCGTGCGCAGGAGCTGGGCATGGCTCGCGTGCGTCGCCGGCTCGGGCCACAGTCGGGTGCCGATCCAGTAGGCTAGATAGGCCCAGACGAACCAGCTGACGAGCGCCGCCACCGTTCCCAGGACGATCTCGCCGAACCCCCGGGCACCAGAACCGACGCCGGCGGCGACGGCCGCCAGAACGACGACGCCAGCCGCCTGCGCGGTCGCGCGCGGATCGTCCTCGACCTCCTCGAAGAGCTGGGCATCCAGCCTGGCCGCCCGGAGCGCACGGCGCGCGAAGTCCACCTCCATCGATCCCTCCGTGCTAACGGGCCAGCCCTGGCCCGGCCGCGTCCTTCAGGTACCGGTAGTATTCGCTGTCCGTCGTGAGGATCAGCACCGAGTTCTTGTTCTGCGTCTCCTTGTAGGCCTCGAGGGTCCGCGAGAACGCATAGAACGCGGGATGGCGATTGTAGGCATCGCCATAGACCCGCGTGGCCTTGGCGTCCGCCTTTCCACGGATCTCCTGCGCCCGCCGGTAGGCGGCCGAGCGGATCTGGCGCAGCTCTTTCTCCATGGTCCCCAGGATCTCGGCACTCTGGCCTTCTCCCTCCGACCGGAAGCGGGCGGCGATCCGTTTCCGCTCGGAGATCATCCGGGCGTAGACCTTCTCGCGGACGCTCTCCACGTAGTCGAGGCGCTTGATCCGCACGTCCACCAGCTCGATCCCGTACTGCGGGATGATCCTCCGGGCCTCGGCCAAAATGGTCCGGGTGATCTCCTCGCGACCGCGGCTGACTTCCTTCTTCAACTCCTCCCGCACCTCGGCGGGGACCTCCTCCAGGATCTCTCCCGCGGGGACCTCCCACGAGGCGCTCCGGACCAGCTCGACCAGCTCGCTGGCGGAAACCTGGTCGCGGACGACGGAATCGATGATGTCGTCCAGGCGGGACCGGGCTCCGGCCTCGGTGGCCACGTTCTCCAGGAACTTCTTGGCGTCGGCGATCCGCCAGCGGGCGGTGGTGTCCACCCAGATGAACTCCCGCCCTTTGGTGGGGATCTGGTTGGGGTCGCCGTCCCAGATGAGGAGGCGCTTCTCGAAGCGCCGGACCTCCTGGACGAAGGGGAGCTTGAAGTGCAGGCCCGCCTCGGTCACCGCCGCCCCCACGGGCCGGCCGAACTGCACGATGATCGCCTGCTGGCCCTCCTCCAGGGTGTAGAAGGTTCCGCTGAGCACGAGGAGGATCACCACTGCGAGGATGCCGAGGCCGACCTTCAGCCCGGTCTTCATGGCTGTTTCCCTCCTGGGGCGGGCCTGTCACCCGCCTCCACGTGGAGCCAGGGCACCAGGGCCTTCTGATCGCCGTCCACGATGTACAGAGCCTTCGCCTCGGGCAAGATGGCGCCCAGGGCTTCCAGGTACAGGCGGCGGCGAGTGACCTCCGGGGCCCGCCGGTACTCCTCCAGAATGGCCTCGAATCGCGCGGCCTCTCCGTTGGCCCGGTTGACGCGCGCGATGGCGTACCCCTCGGCCTCGGTGATTGTCCGGGCCGCCTCGCCCCTGGCCTTGGGGATCTCCCGGTTGGCCTGCTCCTGGGCCTGGTTGATCGTCCGTTCCCGGTCCTGGCGCGCCTCGTTCACCTCGTTGAAGGCGGGCTTGACGGGATCCGGGGGCGTCACGTCCTGGAGCTCCACGGTCACCAGGCGGATGCCGGTCTCGTAGTGGCTCAGGATCGTCTGCATCTCCTCCTTCATCTTGCTGGACACGGCCACCCGCCCCACGGTAAGGACGTCGCTGCCCAGCCGGTTGCCGACGATCCGGCGCATGACGGCCTCGGCGATGTCCCGAATCGTCTGCTGCGGCTCCCGGACCCGGAAGAGATAGCGGACCGGGTCCTCGATCCGATACTGGACGATCCACTGGACGTCGATCAC
>DASYUQ010000184.1 GCA_036001065.1 Candidatus Methylomirabilota bacterium | reverse complement strand
ACCGTGTACGTCGTTCGTGGACAGATTTAGTATCAACAAGTTGGAACGGCACTAGTGCCGTTCCAACTATTCGCGCCTAGGAAGGCACCGTGTACGTCGTTCGTGGACAGATTTAGTATCAACAAGTTGGAACGGCACTAGCCGTGGGTCTCTTCGACCCTGGGGGCCCCGAACCCCGCTCGCCCGGGAGTCGGTCGCCCGCGGCACCGCTCGCCGATCGCATGCGCCCGCGCACGCTCGACGAGGTGGTGGGTCAGGAGCACCTGCTCGGCCCCGGGCACGTGCTGCGGACCGCGCTCGAGCGCGGGGAGCTGCACTCGATGATCCTCTGGGGGCCGCCGGGTTCCGGCAAGACCACGCTGGCGTCGCTGATGGCGCAGGTCACCGGCGCGCGCTTCATGGCCTTTTCCGCGGTCCTGTCGGGGGTGAAGGAGATCCGCCAGGTGGTCGCCGAGGCGGAGGCCGAACGCGCGCGGCGCGGCCGGCGCACGATTCTCTTCGTCGACGAGATCCACCGCTTCAATCGCGCGCAGCAGGACGCGTTCCTGCCCCACGTCGAGAAGGGCACGCTCGTGCTGGTGGGGGCCACCACCGAGAACCCGTCCTTCGAGATCAACGCGGCTCTGCTCTCGCGGTGCCGCGTCTACGTGCTGAACGCGCTCGGTGAAGACCACCTGCTCACGATCCTCAAGCGCGCGCTCGGCGACGCCGAGCGCGGGCTGGCCGGGGCCGCGCCCGACGTCGACGACGAGGCGTTGCGGCTGATCGCCCGGCTGGCCAACGGCGACGCCCGGGGAGCGCTCAACATCCTGGAGCTGGCGGTGACGCTGGCCTCTCGCGAGGGTGGACGGCCGCGGGTCACCGAGCGCGCCATTCAGGAGGCGGCGCAGAAGAAGACGCTCCTCTACGACAAGGCGGGCGAGGAGCACTTCAACCTTATCTCCGCGCTCCACAAATCGCTGCGGGACTCCGACCCCGACGCCGCCCTCTACTGGATGACCCGCATGCTGGAGTCCGGGGAGGAGCCGCTCTACCTCGCGCGGCGGCTGGTGCGCTTCGCCTCCGAGGACGTCGGCAACGCCGACCCCACAGCGCTGACGCTGGCGCTCGCCGCCAAGGACGCCTACGACTTCCTGGGCTCGCCCGAGGGGGAGCTCGCGCTGGCTCAGGCGACCCTGTACCTGGCGCTGGCGCCCAAGTCCAACGCCGTCTACACCGCCTTCGAGGCCGCCAAGGAAGACGTCACCGAGCGCCCCGCCGAGCCCGTGCCGCTGCACATCCGCAACGCGCCGACCGGGCTCATGAGGGATCTCGGTTATGGTCGCGACTATCAGTACGCCCACGATGCGCCGGATGCCCGGGTCGACCAGGAGCATCTTCCCCCCGCGCTGAGCGGGCGCGAATACTACCGGCCGAGCGGCCGCGGGCTGGAGGCGGAGCTGGCGCGCCGGCTCGCCGAGTGGCGACGCTGGCGCGCGCAGCGGCGAGGCCCGGGCGCGTAGCCCGGAAGGGGGCGGACCGGTGCGCGGCGTGACGTCCTGGCGGTGGCCGCAGTGGTTCGTCTTCGTGCTCGCGCTGCTGGCCCTGGCCTCGTACTTCGGCCTGATCTCGACGGGGCGCGTCGATCAGGAGCTGGATCGCCTGGCCGCTCGATCCGACCGCGAGCTCCTCACCAGGGATACGGGGCGCGGTGAGGCCCTGTTCATCGTCTTTGCCTTCCTGCTGCTCACCCCCGTGGCCGTCGGCCTGGTGGCCTGTGTCCCCATGTTCGCGTCGGCCACGGCGGGCGCCTTCCTCCAGAGGCTGATCCGGCTCCCGGAGGTGGTCGGCACGCTGCTGTTCTGGATCGGCTTCGCCGTTCTGGCCTACTTCACGGTGGACGCGTGGCTGCCGTGGATGCAGCAGGTGGCCGGCCTGATCGCCCGCGCGTTCTTCATCGCGCTCCAGACGAGCTGATCGCCGCGGATCCTCGCGGGCCGGATCCGCCTTTCTCCGCCGGCGTCCTGCTAGAATCGCTGCATGTCTGCGTTGCGCGTCGGCGTGGTCTTCGGCGGCCGCTCGGGCGAGCACGAAGTGTCGCTGGCCTCGGCGGCATCCGTCATCGCGGCGGTCGAGCGCGGCGGCCACACCGTCGTGCCCATCGGGATCACGCGCGACGGGCGCTGGGTCGTCGGCGGCGACCCGCTGCGGACGCTGGCCGCGGAAGCGCGCATCGCGCTGCCCGCCGGCGACGCCACCGGCAACGTCAAGAAGGCCCTGGCCGATCGCGCCGAGGCGCGCGTGGGCACGAGCGAGACGGCGCTGGCGCGCGTGGAGCCGGCCGGTGGGTTGCCGGCCGAGCTGCGTCAGGCGCTCGACGTGGTGATCATCATGCTCCACGGCCCCTACGGCGAGGACGGCACGATCCAGGGACTCTTCGAGCTGGCCGACCTGCCGTACGCCGGCGCCGGCGTGCTGGCCTCGGCGGTCGGCATGGACAAGGCGACGATGAAGGCCGTCTTTCGCGCCCACGGTCTCCCCGTCGTCGAATACCTGGTCGCGCTCCGCCGCCAATGGCGCGAGGACCCGGCCGGCGTCGCCCGCCGGGTCGCCGAGACCATCGGCTTTCCCTGTTTCGTCAAGCCGTCCAACCTCGGCTCCAGCGTGGGCATCACGAAGGTCACTGATGCCGCCGCGCTCGCGCCGGCGCTGGACGAGGCGGCGCGCCACGACCGGAAGATCCTGGTCGAGCGCGCCGTGCACGGGCGCGAGATCGAGGTCAGCGTGCTGGGCAACGAGGCCCCGGTCGCGTCGCTGCCCGGCGAGGTCCGTTACGACGGCGAGTGGTACGACTACGCCACCAAGTACGCCGAGGGTCAGGCGCGGCTCATCGTCCCCGCCCCCGTCTCGACGGAGCTGACCCGGCGCATTCAGGAGCTGGCCATCGCGGCCTTCCGGGCGATCGACTGCGCCGGCATGGCCCGGGTCGACTTCTTCCTGGAGGGCGACCGCGTCCTCGTCAACGAGATCAACACGATCCCCGGATTCACCGCGACCAGCGCATACGCGCGGATGTGGGAGGCTTCGGGACTCGATTACGTCAGCCTGATCAACCGCCTGATCGAGCTCGCGCTCGAACGCCACCGGGACAAGGGCGGGCATTCCCCTTGATCGTCATCGCCGGGGGCGGCACCGGCGGCCACACGAGCCCGGGCCTCGCCGTGGCCGCGCTGCTCAGGGAACGGGCCGTCGCGTGCGCGTGGATCGGCAGCCGCGGGGGCGTCGAGGCCCGGCTGGTACCGGAGCGCGGCCTTGTCTACTACGCCATCCCCACCGGCAAGCTCCGGCGCTACTGGGCGTGGCAGAACGTCATCGACCTCGGGCTCAACGTGCCGGCCGGAGTCGGCGCCGCCTGGCGCCTGCTCAGGCGCCTCCAACCGCGGGTGGTCTTCGCCACGGGGGGTTTCGCCTCCCTGCCCGTCGTGCTGGCCGCGTCGCTCCGCCGGGTGCCGATCGTCGTGCACGAGCAGACGGCGGTGCCGGGGCTGGCGAACCGGATCGCCGCCCGCTTCGCGCGCCGCATCGCCGTGACGTTCCCCGGCCTCACGGGCGGCTTTCCCGCCTCCAAGGTCGTCCACACCGGCAATCCGCTCCGGCCGGAGCTGCGCGGAGGCTCGCGCGCCGACGCGATCGCGAGATTCGGGCTCGATCCCGCGCTGCCACTGGTGTACGTCACCGGGGGCGCCCAGGGTGCCCAGCGCATCAACCGGACCGTCGGGCAGGTCCTCGCTTCCCTGCTGCAGCGGGCGCAGGTGATCCATCAGTGCGGGGACAACCCGACGACCGGCGACCGGCAGTGGCTCGAAGAGCGACGCGCCGCCTCGCCGGCGACGCTGGCGCGCCGGTACACGGTGATCCCCTACGTGCGGACGGAGCTCGCCGGGATCTACGCCGCGACATCGCTTCTGATCGGACGCGCCGGGGCCGGCACGGTCAACGAGTGCTGCCAGCTCGGCGTACCGGCGCTCTATATCCCCCTGCCCGGCGCCAGCGGCGACGAGCAGATGGCGAACGCGCGCCACGTCGAGCGCGCCGGCGGGTGCGCGGTGCTACCGCAGGCGTCGCTCACCCCGGGGCGGCTGCTCGAGCACGTGGGAGCCCTGCTCGCCGACCCGGCGGCGCTCAAGGAGATGGGCGAGCACGCCCGTACCGTCGGCGTCCCCGACGCCGCCGAGAGGATCGTGAGACTGCTGCTGGAAGCGCCTTGACCCCGGCGCCGCGCTGCGAGCCCCGCCCGCAGACGTCCGATCTCGGTGGTTTCCGCCGGTGCTGTGGCGGCGCTCGGGCCGGGGTGGGGGCGCCCCTGTGAGACCCGTGTTTCAGGGCGACGTGGCAGATGGTGGGGAATGGAACGCACGAAACGCACTGTTGCCAGCGTGGTCGAACAGGGGCGCCCCCCACCCCGGCCCGAGCGCGGCTACGCTGCTGGCGGCCGGCGGCGGAGGTCGAATTTCAGCGGGCAGCTGTCGCAGCGCGGTACCGCGCGGCAATACTGCTTGCCGACCGCGACGAGCAGCGCGTGAAACTCGTTGAAGAGGGCCGGGTCGGACGGCAGGTGCGCTTCCAGGAACGCCCGCCCCTGCTCGTAGCCCGCGCGTCCGGACAGCAGCCGGTGGCGCGCGAGCACGCGGCGCGCGTAAGCGTCGGCCACGAACACGGGCCGGCCCGCCGCATAGAGAAGGATCGCGTCGGCCGTCTCGGGCCCGAGCCCCGGCACCGCCAGGACATCCCGCCGCAGTGGAACCAGGGGCACCCGCCGCAGCCGGTCCCAGCGCCCGCCGAACCGTCCGAGCAACCAGCAGGTGAACGCTCGCAGGCGCCGCGCCTTCAGCCGGTAGGTGCCGGCGGAGCGGATGAGCCGCGCCAGCGCCGGCTCGGAGATGGCTGCGACGCGGTCCGGCCGCAGGAGCCTCCGAGCGCGCAGTGCGGCCACCGCCCGCGCCGCGTTGGTCCAGGCGGTGTGCTGCGTGAGTACGGCGCCAACGGCGACCTCGTACGGCGTGCGTCCCGGCCACCAGTGCTGGGGACCGAAGCGCCCGAGGAGCGCCCGGTAGAGGCGCAGGAGCCGCGCCTTCACGGGATCGGCCGGCGGACCGGGAATCCTCCGATGCCTCAGCCGCACGCGAGGCGCTGACGTCGTGCTGGGGCTCATTCTCCTGCTCCAGACGCTGACCGTCGCCGTGAGCGGTCCCCCCACGTCACCCGAATACCTCCCCCTGCGGGTGGCGAACGCCGAGGGCTACTTCGCCCGTGAGGGTCTGGCGGTCACGCTGAGGACCACGCGCGCCGAGGTCGGGGCGGCGGAAGCCCTGACCCAGGGTCAGGCGGACCTCGCCGCGACGTCGCTGGAGGCGCTGCTGCGCTTCGGTCCCCGGATGGAGCACCAGCGGCCGCGCTTGATCTTCGGCCTCACCGCCGCCCCACCGGTCGCCCTGCTCGCGGGCACGACTCTGGGGGGCACCGTGCGGACCATCGGCGACCTGGTCGGCCTGCGGGTCGGCGTCGCCGCACCGGGCGCGCCCGAGCACGCGTGGTTCAGCGCGCTGCTGGGCCGCGCCGGCCTCCGGGTGACGCAGGTGGATCTCGTGAGCCTGGGCGTCCGCGGACTGGTGAGCGCGGTCGAGAGCGGCGACGTCCAGGCCGGTCTCGTCCAGGAGCCGTTCGCGACCCGGCTCATCGGTGAGGGTCGCGCCACCGTGCTCGCCGATCTGCGCGGCCCCGACGCCGTCCGCCGCGCTCTCGGCGTCAGCACGGTGAACGTCGCCGTGTTCGTTCGCGCCGACCGGCAGCCGCGCGACCGTGACTTGACCGCCTTCGCGCGGGCAGTGCTCGCTGCCGAGCAGCTGCTGGCCACGGCCAGCCCGGACACGCTCGCGGCCCGGCTGCCCCGAAACGTGGTTGGCGCTCCGGACGAGTTCGAGCGCCGCCTGGAGACGACCCGGGGGGGCTACCTGCCGGACGGCTCGGTGTCGGCCGATCAGCTCCGGGAGAGCATCGCCCTCATCCGCGCCCACACGCCGCTGCCGGCCACGCTCCACCTTCCCCGCGCGGAGGACATGCTTCACACCGGACCCCTCAGGCGCGCGAGGGAGTCGGCCCGGGACTGAAGGCCATGCCGAACTCGGCCAGCAGCCGGCGCGTGGCCTCGAGCGGCAGCCCGACGATGTTGCTGTAGGAGCCCACCCAGCCCGCCACCAGATGGGCGCCCACCTCCTGGATGGCGTAGCCCCCCGCCTTGTCGAAGGGCTCGCCGCTGGCCACGTAGGCTTCGATGACGTCGTCGGGGTAGGAACGCATCAACACCTCGCTCACCACTGCCGTGGAGGCGGCCCGGCGCGTCCGCGCGTCCACGACGGCGACGCCGGTGATCACCTGGTGGGCTCGGCCCCGGAGGCGGCGGAGCATGGCGCGGGCCTGCTCGGCGCCGGCCGGCTTGCCGAGGGCCTCCCCATCGATGACGACCACGGTGTCCGCCCCCAGCACGATCCCCTCGGCCAGGCCGGCGGCGACGGCGCGCGCCTTCCTGAGAGCGAGCGCGGCGACGGCGCCGGGCCCCCCCTCGCCTTCGAGCGCCTCCTCGATCTCGCTCGGGACGACCCGGAAGTCGGGATGGAGCCGCCGCAGCAGCTCGCGCCGCCGCGGCGACGCCGACGCCAGCACCACCGTCGGGATCCTCGGGATGGTCATCCCCGCCCTCCGCGCCGCCTCCGGGACGGATGTCCACCGCTGCGGGGACGGTCGGTCCGTCGAGCCCCGTTCCCTCCACGGAGCAGCCGGGCCGCGCCGATGTGGGAGCAGCAGGGCCCTGCGAGACCCGGTCCCTCCACGCTGACAGCTCCCGCGCTTGAGATGGTCTCATCGATCACCGAATCCCGCCGCCGGGCTCGTGGTCGAGCAGGGCCCTGGTGCTCCCACATCGGCGCGGCCCGGGCTAGAGCCGGCGAAGAGCGAGCGCGGAGATGACGATCCCGAGGACCCCGACCAGGTTCACCTTGAAGGCGAACCCCAGGGTGAGCGAGACCAGGTGCAGATCGAGCGTGGAGGGCGGTGTGAGGCCGATCGTCGGCCCCTTCGTCAGGAGGTCCTGCAGCCACCCGGAGGGAAGCAGGTAGCCGAGCAGCTCGCCCAGGAGGGAGCCAACGACGAGGCCGGCGACGACCACCAGGAGGACGAGCCCGAGGCCTCGCGGCGCGCCCACGCGCCCCCGGTCAGGCGACGATCAACGGACGCGCGTCGGTCACGACGCGAGTCTCCGCGTCGATCGCCTTCCGGATGTGCCGGGGCAGCGCGAACGCGTGCTGGTGGGTGAGCCCGTCCCAGTAGTCCAGGCTGCCCTTCACGCGCTCGTTGATGAGCCGATCGATGGTGGCCGCATCCTGCCGCCGCGGGTCGGTCTTCTTCGAGGCGAGCATGAAGCCCCAGGGCGTGCCGAAGCAGGAGATGAAACTCTGGTAGCCCGCGACGACGGGGAAGACCTCCCGCAGCGTCCGGTGAATGGCGGTGAAGAACGCCAGATCGGCCACCTTGGTCATGCCGGCCTGCATGGTGAAGGTCCCGGTCGGCGTCAGGCGGTCGTGGACGATCTTGTAAAACTCTTTGCTGTAGAGCAGGCAGGCGGGACCCTCCTCGAGCGGCTCGACCAGGTCGCTGATGATCAGGTCGAACCGGTCGCTGGTCCTCTCCAGGTACCCCCGGGCATCCTCGTGCCGCACCACGGTCCGCGGGTCGTCGAACGCGCCGCGGTGCATCTCCGGCAGGTGGCGGCGGCACAGCTCGACCACCTCGGCGTCGATGTCGACCATGACCGCGCGTCTGATGGAGGGGTATTTCAGCATTTCCCGCAGCGTGGCGCCCTCCCCGCCGCCGATCACCAGGGCGGTCTCGGGGGGCCCCCCGACGGCCAGCAGGCCGGGGTGGACCAGGGCCTCGTGGTAGATGAACTCATCCGCCTGGCTGGACTGCATCCGCCCGTCGAGGACCAGGGTCTTGCCGTACGAGGCCGTTTCTAGAATTTCCACGAACTGGAACTTGGTCTGGGCCTGCACCACCGTGCGCACGATGGCGTGCATGTGGCCCTCGACGGGCGTGGTGGTCTCGAAAAACCACTTGTAGGACTGCGGGGTAATCAACTGACGGCGACGGCGCCCTTGTTGACGATGGGGACCGTGGCGTTGAGGAACATGCCCCGCTGCATCTCCACCACCGACGTGCGTTCGGCGCCGAACTGCTCGACGAGGTAGTTGGCGGCGATCTCCGGCTGAAGGGTGTCGCCGCAGGAGAAGATGTCTACGGCCGCGTACCGGTATTCCGGCCAGGTGTGGATCGAAAGGTGGGATTCGGCGATAACGACGACGCCGCTGATCCCGAAGGGGTTGAACTCATGGAAGACGACATCAACGATCGTGGCCTGTGCCCGCTTCGCCGCTTCGATGAGGGCGCCCTTGACGGCTTCGAGGTTGTTGATGGCGTCCGAGTCGCAATCGAACAACTCGATAAGCAGGTGTCGTCCCAACGCGTTCAATCCAGCGGCCCTCCTTTCTCCAGTCCGTTCATCTACCGCACGTCTCCTGCGACGGACTCTCGAACCGTCGCTATTTCGCGGCGAAAAATCTCATTGCCGCTAGAATTTGATTCACTGTAGGGTCCGGTTTTGGCGATTGCAAGAAAAAAACGCTGTCGGCGGGGGTCCGACGACCGGTTTTGGGCGCTCGCCGACGGTCGTCGAGCGCCTCCGAAGGGCTCCGAGCGCCTCACCGAGCGCCCGCCGGAGCCGCTCGAGCCGCCTCCGGGACAACTTTTCTCTTGCATTCGCTCACCACGCCCGTAGAGTGACGATGACGCGCGGCGCGGGCGCGCAGACGCGGAGGTAGCGCGACACAAACTCCACAGGAGGAGCGAGCGGATGAGGAAGACGGTCGTGATGGCGGCGGCGACCGCGGGACACGCTGAAGGCGGCACCCCCCTCAACGCCTTCGACAACGCGCTTCTCGCGGCCGGCATCGGCAACATCAACCTCGTCAAGATCTCCAGCATCCTTCCCCCCGACGTCCCGGTGATCGACCTGCCCAAGATCAAGCCGGGCGCCCTCGTCCCCACGGCCTACGCCGCCGTGACGAGCGAGGTGCCGGGCGAGACGATCGCGGCGGCGGTCGGCTACGCCGTGCCCGACGATGCCGCCAAGAACGGCGTGATCATGGAGTTCCACGGGCAGACGACCCGCGAAGAGGCCGAGCGGGCCATCCGCGCCATGCTGGACGAGGCGTTCCGGGTCCGGGGTGAGCCGATCCGGGAGATGAAGGTCCTCGCCGTCGAGCACACGGTGGAGCGCGCCGGCTGCGCGCTCGCCGCTATCACCTTGCTCGCCGAAGAGGACCTGGTCTAGCGCGCCTCGCGGCGGTTGCGGCAACCATGCGGCCCGTTTCGCCGCGCTTCATCGCCTGCCACCGGCCTCTCTCCGAGGCCCGGATCGTCCTCTACGGCATCCCCTTCGAGGGGCGCGTGAACCTGCGCAAGGGCGCCGACGGCGGGCCCCGCGACCTCCGCCTGGCCTCGGACTCCATCGAGACCTACTCCCCCGTCCTCCGCCGCGACATGGAGGACCTCGCGCTGGCGGACGTCGGCGACTGCGAGCTGCCCGGGAGCGCGTCCCCGCGGGAGCAGCTCGACGCGGCGCGCGCCGAGATCGCCGCCTGGTGGCGGCCGGGGCTTCGCCCCTTCATGCTGGGTGGCGACCACACGGCGACCGTTCCGGTGATCGAGGCCCTCGCTCCGGCCTTTCCCGACCTCCGCGTGCTCCAGTTCGACGCCCATCCCGATACCCGCGACGAGTTCCTCGGCGAGCGCTACAACTACGCCTCCGCCATGGCGCGGGTGATGGAGGCGGTGCCCCCGGAGCACGTGTACCAGGTCGGGATGCGGACGGGTTGCCGCGAGGAGCTCGAGAAGCCGCGCCCCCACTTCTACCCGGCGCACGAGGCCCACCCGGTGGACGTGGTGCGGCGGCTGCTGCCGGAGCTGCACGGCCACCCGCTCTACGTCACGATCGACGTGGACGTGCTCGACCCCTCCGAGGCGCCGGGCACCGGCTCGCCCGAGCCCTGCGGCCTCCGGGTCGCCGAGCTGATCGACATCGTCCGCCTGCTCGGCGCCTGCCCCGTCATCGGCGGGGACCTGGTGGAGGTGGCGCACGCGTGGGATCCCACCGGACGGACGGGGATCGCCGCCTCTTGGGTGATCCGCGAGGCCCTGCTCACCTGGTGGGCTGACGCCCGCTGACGATGTACGGCGCGCCCCGGCTCTACGAGATCGCCTTCGACCTGAACCGCAAGGCCGAGGTCGATTTCCTCGTCCACTGCTTCAGGCGGTATGCCCGCCGTCCGGTGCGCCGGGTGCTCGACATCGCCTGTGGCACCGGCCCCCACCTGATCCGCCTGGCCGAGCACGGGTACCGCATGGTCGGCCTGGATCTCTCGCCCAAGAACATCGAGTTCCTGCGCGAGCGCGTCCAGGCCCGGGGCCACCCGACCGAGCTGATCGCCGGCGACATGACCGATTTCCGTCTGGCCCGCCCGGTGGACGCCGCTATCTGCATGCAGGACTCGCAGGGCCATCTGCTGACGAACGAGCAGCTCATCGCCCACCTGCGGTGCGCGGCGCGGGCCCTCAAGCGGGGCGGCGTCTACGTTTTCGACCGTTATATGGCGTCGTCGTGGACCAACCCCGCCCGGAGCTGGTCGTGGTCGCGGCGCCGGGGTCGGCTCATCGTGCGGGCCGCCTTTTCGGCCCTCCACGACGTCGATCCGGTGACACAGATCTTCCGCGAGCGCATGACGCTGGAGGGGGTCGAGAACGGCACCCGGCGGGTGTACCGGCAGACGCATCTGTCCCGCATGGTCTTCCCGCAGGAGCTACGGGCGGTGGTCGCGCTGGCCGGCGGCTTCGAATTCGTCCAGTGGTTCTTCGGCTTCAAGCGACACCAGATTCTCGAGCGCTCGAAGCACCCCCTCCTGATGGTCGTCGTCCTCCGGAAGAAGTAGCCCCCGGCCGGGCGGTGCGAACGCCCATCCTCCGGCTCAAGCGGGGGCGCGAGGCGCGCGCCCGCGCGCACCCGTGGATCTTCAAGGGCGACGTCGCCGACGTCAGCGGCGTCGCGCCCGGCGCCGCCGTCACCGTGGTGGACGCCGGGGGCCGCTTCGTCGGCCGCGGGCTCTACAACCCCCGCCCGGCGCTTTGCTGCCGCCTGCTGACCTGGCGGGACGAGCCCCTCGACGCGGCCTTCTTCCGCCGGCAGATCGCGACGGCGCTCGGTCTCCCCGGCCGCGGCCGCGCGCTCTCCGCGGCGGGGAGGCTCGTCTGGAGCGAGGCCGACGGACTGGCGGGCTTCGTCGCCGACCGGTACGGCCCCGCCCTCGTCATTCAATGCCTGACGCTGGGGATGGCCACGCGCCGGCCCGAGCTGGTGGCGGCGCTTCGCGCCGGGACCGGCGACCTACCTGTCTTCTCCGCCGACGAGCCCGCGCCGGCGCGCCTGGAGGGTTTCGAGCCCGCGCGCGGCTGGTTCGATCGAGTCGGGCCAGCACGCATCGTGATCGAGGAGGCGACGGTCCGGCTGGGGGTCATCTTCGGCGAGGGCCACAAGACCGGCCTCTACCTCGATCAGCAGGACAACCATATCCGCCTCGGCGCCCTCGCCCGCGGCCGCGACGTGCTCGACGCCTTCTGCTACACCGCGGCCTTCGCCTGCCACGCCCTCGTGGGCGGCGCACGGCGCGCCCTCTGCATCGAGTCCTCGCCGGAGGCGATCGCCGCCGCCCGCGACAACTTTGCGCTCAACGGCGTCGCCGAGCGCGCGGAGATCGTCGCCGCCAACGCCTTCGACGAGCTCCGCCGGCTGGAGCGGGCGGGCGCCCGCTTCGGCGTCGTCGTGCTCGACCCGCCGCCCTTCGCGCGGGGTCGCCAGGCGCTGGAGGCCGCCGCCCGCGGCTACAAAGAGATCAACCTGCGCGCCATGCGGCTGCTGGAGCCGGGGGGCCTCCTGGCGACCTTCTGCTGCTCCCATCACATCTCGGCGGCGCTCTTCGAGGAGATCTGCCGGGACGCGGCCTCGGACGCCGGGGTGATGGCGCGCGTCGTGGATGCGCTGACCCAGGGCGCCGACCACCCCGTACTCCTGACCGTCCCCGAGACCCGCTACCTCCATGGCCTGCTGCTGGAAGCGGTGTCGCCGGGCACGGGCGGGTAGAGGGCGTGCGAGACCCGTTCCCGCCGCGTGTCAGCGGCGCCGCGTGTGAGGTGGCCTCACCGACACGGGACCGACGCCGCCGGGCTCGTGGTCGAGCAGCGGCTCCGGCCGGCGCCCGGCTGCCCACGCCGCGTCTGCCTCCCTGAAGAAGCTCCATCTGGAAGCGGCGCAGCCGGGCACGGGCGGGTAGGGCGTGCGCGACCCGTTCCCGCCGCGTGTCAGCGGCGCCGCGCGTGAGGTGGCCTCACCGACACGGGACCGACGCCGCCGGGCTCGGGGTCGAGCAGCGGCTCCGGCCGGCGCCCGGCTGCCCACGCCGCGTCTGCCTCCCTGAAGAAGCTCCATCTGGAAGCGGCGCAGCCGGGCGCGGGTGGGCAGGGCGTGCGCGACCCGTTCCCGCCGCGTGTCAGCGGCGCCGCGCGTGAGGTGGCCTCACCGACACGGGACCGACGCCGCCGGGCTCGTGGTCGAGCAGGCCCTACCCGCTCGCGCCCGGCTCACCACTTCCGAGTCTCCCCGTGCTTGAGGACCCAGACCCGGTCGGATCCGAGGCCGCGGCGACGCGCTTCGCCCTCCAGGCGCCGGGGCGGCTCGTCCAGCGGTTCGTCGGCCAGATCGAACGTCCCCCAGTGAATCGGGATCAGCTGGCGCGCGCGGACGTCCTCGAAGACCTGGACGGCCTCCTCGGGCGTCGTGTGACCGGACTTCATGATGGTCGCGGGGAGGTAGGCGCCGATCGGGACCGCCGCCAGGTCGAACGGGCCCAGGCGGGTGCCGATCTCCTTGAAGATGTCGTAATACGCGGTGTCGCCGGCGAAGAAGAACCGCTTGCCCCGACCCTGCACCGCCCAGCCGCTCCACAGGCGTCGGTTCCGGTCCCAGAGCGTGCGCCCCGAGAAGTGCTGCGCCGGCAGGCACGTCAGCGTGAGCCCCCGCTCCCGGCGACTCTGCCACCAGTCCAGCTCCTCGACATCGGTGACACCGCGCTCCGCGAACCAGGCCTTGAGGCCGAGCGGCACGACGAAGCGCGGCCGGTGGACGGCCGCCAGCCGCGTGACGGTCGCCAGGTCGAGGTGGTCGTAGTGGTCGTGGGAGATCAGCACGAGGTGGATCGGGGGCAGGTCCTCGAAGCGGAGTCCGGGCGGCGTGACGCGCCGGGAGCCCCCGAAGCGGACCGGGCTGGCCCGCTTCGACCACTGGGGATCGGTCAGGAGATTCACGCCCTCGAGCTGCACGAGCAGCGTGGCGTGGCCCACCCAGGTCACGAGCGCCTGGTTGCGGTTGTCGCGGAGCGCAGCGCCGTCGTTGGGCACGCGGGGCAGGTTCGCCGTCTGCGGGCTGAAGGTGGAGGACCAGATGCGGGCCAGGAAGAACCGGGTCCGGATCCAGCCCCGCGCGGGCGCATAGGCCGGGCTGGTGTTGGCGAAGCCCCGCTCGCGGTGGTGCGGCGGCGCGCCCGGCACCGGCCCGCCCACGTCGGCGCATCCACCGCAGACGACGACGGCCAGAACGAGGCCGAGGGCGAGTCGGCGCACGATGGCGCGGGTCAGTCGGCGGGCTTGCCGAACGGCAGCTCGATCGTGAATGCGGCGCCGCCGCCGGGGCGATTTTCGGCCCGCAGCCGGCCACCGTGCTCGCTCATGATCCCGTAGGAGACGGACAGCCCGAGCCCGCTGCCGTCGCCGGGCGGCTTGGTGGTGAAGAACGGGTCGAAGATCCGGGGGAGCACGTCCGACGGCATGCCGGGGCCGGTGTCCAGCACCTCGATGACGGCGTGATCTCCCGCCGGACGCACGCGCACCGTCAGCAGCCGGCTGCCCGGGTGTTTGGCCATGGCCTGGTGCGCGTTCTGCACGAGGTTGAGGAGCACCTGCTGCAGCTGGTTCTCGTCGGCGTAGACCGGCGGGCACGGAGCCAGTTCCGTCTCGACGCGGATGGAGTCCTGCTGGAGTTGGTAGGCCTTCAGCTGCAGCACCCGGCGCACCTGGTCGGCCGGCGCGCACAGCCGGCGCTCCGGCGAGTAGTGGCGGGCGAACATCAGGAGATTCTGGACGATGCGGGCGGCCCGCGACGTCTCCGTGGCGATGATCTGCAGCCGCTCGCGCACGGCCGGCTTCAGCTCGGCGTCGGCCAGCAGCAGGTGCGCCTGGCCCAGGATCGTCGTGAGGGGGTTGTTGATCTCGTGGGCGACGCCGGAGGCCAGCTCGCCCACCGCCGAGAGCTTCTCGGCGTGGATGAGCTGGGTCTGGGTGCGCCGGAGCTCCTCGAGCTGGCGCCGCGTCTCCGAGTACAGGCGGGCGTTGTCGAGCGCGATGCCGATCTGGTCGGCGGTGGCCTGGACGAGCGCGACCTCCCGGTCGTCGAACCCCTCCGCCGTCTGCCGCCCGAGCGACAACGTGCCCAGGATGCGCCCGCGGCTCCGAATAGGCACGCACACGAAGCCCCGGATCTGATCCAAGCGCACGGCGGCTCGGGCGGCCGGGAAGAGGTCGGGCTCGCCGGCCACATTTTCCAGCCGCAGCGTCTCGCCGGTGGCGGCGACGCGGCCGATCAGCCCTTCGCCCATCGGCAGGCTGCGGTTGACCTCGCGCAGCCGCGGCGACAGCCCGCGATCCCCTTGCAGCAGGAGGCGCGTGCTGTCCTCGGAGAGGAGGTGGAGGCTCGAGATCTCGTGACCGGTGACGTGCGTGAGCGCGTCCAGCGCCGTGCGCAGCACCTCGTCCACGTCCAGACTGCGGTTGACCGTCTCGGCGACCGTGTGGAGGATCGTGAGGTAGGGATCGACTGCGCGCTTCAACTCGGAGCGACGCTCTTGTGCGCCACGCCCAGCGCCGCTTCGATCGACGAGCGGGCAGCGCTCGGCAGGTCGCCCAGCTCGGCCGCGACGCTGGACAGCAGCGCGATCTGGCCGAGGTGCTGGACGGCGGCCGCACCGCGCGCGGCCCGCGCCTCGCCGGCCGCCGCCAGGGCCGCCGTCTCCAGGCGGTCGCCGGTGGAGGCGCGGCTCGCCGGGGACATCTCGCGGACGGCGCGGAAGACCGTCAGGATCAGCCCCTTCCACGGGTCGTCGGAGGCCTCGCCCGGCGCCCCGTCCAGGCCTTCCAGGCTTACCGCCGGGAGCAGCCCGGCCGCGACCGCCCGATCGAGGTAGCCGAAGTCGAACGGCTTGGCCACATAGTCGAACGCCCCGATCTTCAGCGTTTCCCGCGCCAGCGCGACGTCCTCGGTGGCGGTGACCATGATCACCGCGAGGCTCTCGTCGGCGGCGCGCAGCCGCCGGAGCACCTCGACGCCGTCCATCCCCGGCATGCGCACGTCGAGCAGGACCAGATCCGGCCGCGCGCGCCGCACGGTCGCCAGCGCATCGGCGCCGTTGGAGGCGGTCTCCACGGTGTAGCCCTGGGTGGCGAAGTACTCGCTGAGCACGTCGAGCACCGGCTGCTCATCGTCGACGATCAGGATCCGGCCGAGGGAGCCCGTCACGGCGCGGTCAGCCTCGCGCCGGCAGGGTGAGGACGAACTCGGCGCCGGCGGCCCGCGCGGCGGCCAGGCGCACCGTCCCCCCGTGAGACTCGGCGATCGTCTGGGCGACACAGAGCCCGAGACCCGAGGCGGCCGGTTTAGTGGAGAAGAACGGGTCGAAGATCCGCGGCGCATCGTGGGGCGCGACGCCCGGGCCCGTGTCGGCGACGGCGATGTCGATCGTGCCGTCGGCGCGGCGCGCCCGGATCTCGAGCCGGCCCCCCGACGGCATCGCTTCCAGCGCGTTGACCACGAGCTGGGTGAGGGCCGTCGTGAGCTGGTCAGGGTCGGCCAGCAGCGTCCGGGCCTCGGGGGAAATCACGACGTTGGTGAGGAGGGCCGCATCCTGGGGCATCCGCGTCCGGAGCGATGCCAGGACGTGGCCGACCGTCTCTCCGAGGTCGATGGGATGGATTTCCGGCACCCGGGGACGCGCGAAGACGGAGAGGCTCTCGATGATCTTGGAGGTCCGGAACGCCTGCTCCTCGATGGTGCGGAGCGCCCGCTCCAGCCGCTCCGGCTCCAGGGCCTTGCCGTTCTTGAGCCCCAACTCCAGCAGCTGCACGCGGGCGAGGATGACGGCGAGAGGGTTGCGGAGCTCATGAGCGATGCCCGCGGCCAGGCGCGCGAGCGCCTCGCTCTTCTCGGCAGTGAGCCGCGCAACGAGCGCGGCGCGTTCCTCACCGGCAGGGGCGCTCCCGGGCGCCTCGACGCTCATCACTCAACATTCTAGCCGGTCAGGCGCCTGTCCGGGCAGACACGTGAACGACGACCTGCTCCAGCGCCTGGTCGAGCCGATCGGCGTCCTTGGCGCCGCCCTGGGCGAGGTCGGGGCGGCCGCCGCCGGTGCCCCCGGCCGCCTTGGCAACCTCCTGCATCAGCTTGCCGGCGTGAATGCGGGCGGTCAGGTCCTTGGTGACGCCGGATACCAGGGTCACCTTGCCGTCGGCGACACCGCCGACGAACACGACACCCGAGCCGAGACGCTCTCGCACGCGGTCGACCACGGCCCGGAGGCCGTCCGCGTCCAGGCCATCCAGGCGCGCCGTCACCACCGCGATCCCGTTGACCTGCGTGGCGCCGGCCACCAGCTCGTCGGCCCGCGAGCGGGCCAGCCGCCCCTCCAGCTCGGCCAGCTGCCGTTGCAGAGTCCGCTGGCCCTCGAGCAGCTGGCGGAGTCGCTGGGGGACGTCGGTGGGCGAGATCTTGAGGATCTCGGCGGCCTCGCGGAGCGCCCGCTCCTGGCGCGCCACGGCCGCGCGCGCGGCGGAACCCGCCACGGCCTCCACCCGCCGCACGCCCGCGGCCACCGCCCCTTCGGTCGAGATCTTGAAGAAACCGATCTGGCCGGTCTGATCCAGGTGGGTCCCCCCGCACAGCTCCGTGGAGAAGTCCCCGATCTTGATCACCCGCACCCGGTGGCCGTACTTCTCGCCGAAGAGCGCGAGGGCGCCTAGGCGAAGGGCCTCGTCTAGCTCCATCTGGAGCGGGCTCACGGGGACGTTGGCCTGGACCTGGTCGTTGACCAGCTCCTCGATCTGGTCGACCTCGCGGTCCTTGAGCGCGGCACCGTGCGAGAAGTCGAAGCGCAGATGATCCGGCGCCACCAGCGAACCCGCCTGAGTGACGTGCGGGCCGAGCACCTTGCGGAGCGCCGCGTGGAGCAGGTGCGTGCCGGTGTGATGCTGCCGGAGGGCCTGCCGCCGGGGCGATTCGACGGTGACGGCGACGTCCTCCCCCTCCCGGAACCCGCCGGCCCGCACGTGCACCCGGTGCACGATGAGCTTCGAGCCGCGGTAGTACGTGTCGACGATCTCACCGCGTCCGGACCGGCCGACGAGGGCGCCAGTGTCGCCCACCTGGCCGCCGGACTCGGCGTAGGCGGGCGTGCGATCGAGGATCACCTCGACCTCGTCGCCCTCCACCGCCTCCCGCACGCGGCGGAGGCCGTCCTGGAAGTCCACCAGCGCCAGGATGCGCGCGGGCGAGGTGAGCGTGTCGTAGCCCACGAACTCGACCGCCGGGATCTCCGCCGAGAGCTGCTGGTAGAGCCGGGCCGCCTCGGCGCCCTCGTCGGCGTCGAAGGTGGCCGTGGCGCGCGCCCGCTCGCGCTGGGTGTTCATCTCCGATTCCCAGGCCCGGTTGGTCTCGTCGGTGATGACCCAGCCCCGGCTCTGAAAGATTTCCTCGGCGAGGTCGCGGGGGAACCCGTAGGTGTCGTACAGCCTGAAGAGGAACCGGCCGTCGACGACGCGCCGGCCCGAGCCGCCGTGCTCGGTGATGTGCTCCTGGATCTTCGCCAGGCCGACGTCGAGCGTCTCCGCGAAGCGCTCCTCCTCACCGCGCACCGTCTCCTGGATCCGCTGGCGCTCCCCGACCAGCTCCGGATAGGCGCCGCGCATGAGGGTCACGACCCATTCCACGGTCCGGTGCAGGAACGGCTCGTGGAACCCGAGCAGCCGGCCGTGCCGCATCGCGCGCCGCATGATGCGGCGGAGCACGTAGCCCCGCCACTCGTTGGAGGGCGTCACGCCGTCGCCGATGAGGAAGGTCGTGGCCCGCGCGTGGTCGGCGATGACGCGCATGGCGATGTCATCTTCCTCGCGGTTACGGTACGGCTTGCCGGCGAGCTTCGAGATCTGGGCGATGAGGGGCCAGAGCAGGTCGGTCTCGAAGTTCGAGGTCTTGCCCTGCATCACCGCGGCAACGCGCTCGAGCCCCATGCCCGTGTCGATCGAAGGGCGCGGCAGCGGCCTCAGCGATCCGCTGGTGTCGCGGTTGAACTGCATGAAGACGAGGTTCCAAATCTCGAGCCAGCGGTCGCACTCGCAGGCGGGGCCGAGACACGACCGCCCGGCCGCCTCCTGGGCACAGGGGAGATGATCGCCCTGGTGGAAGTGGATCTCCGAGCAGGGGCCGCAGGGCCCGTGGTCGCCCATCGCCCAGAAGTTGTCCTTCTCACCCAATCTCAAAATTCGGTCGTCCCCGAAGCCGGCGACCTTCTTCCACAGCGCGAAGGCGTCGTCGTCGTCAGTGAACACGGTGGCGCAGAGCCGCCGGGGCTCGATGCCGAGATCGCGCGTGAGGAACTCCCAGGCGAAGGCGATCGCCTCGGCCTTGAAGTAGTCGCCGAACGAGAAGTTGCCCAGCATCTCGAAGAACGTGTGGTGGCGCGCGGTGCGCCCGACGTTGTCGAGATCGTTGTGCTTGCCGCCGGCCCGCACGCACTTCTGGCAACTCGTCGCGCGCGTGTACTCCCGCCGCTCGTCGCCGAGGAAGACCGCCTTGAACTGCACCATCCCCGCGCTCGTGAACAGGAGCGTCGGATCGTCGCCCGGCACCAGGGACGCGGAGCGGACGCGGGTGTGACGCTTGCGCTCGAAAGAGAGAAGGAACGACTCGCGGAGCTTGTCGCCGGTCATGCGAGGCTCATTGTATCACCGGCTCCGCGCGCCCCTCGCGCTGCAGCACCGCGGAGAGCAGCGAATCGCGCCATCGCCTTTTGGCCCAGACGTGCTCACGCAGATGGCCCTCCCGGCGCATCCCGATCTTCTCCAGCACGCGGGCGGAGCCGGCGTTGGCCGGGTCGCAGGTGGCCAAGATCCGATGGAGACCCCCGGGCTGGAAGCCGAAGACGAGCAGCCCGCGCCCCGCTTCCGTCGCATAGCCCCGGCCCCAGTGGCGGCGGTCGAGCGCGTAGCCGATGAACCCCTCGCGGCTGTCGGGCTCGGCGACGCGCAGCCCGCATCCGCCGATGAGCCGCTGCTCGGCCCTCAGCACGACGGCGAAGTCGTCGTGCCGGCGCGGGCCCTCCTGCCGAAAGGCCGCGGCCCGGCTGCGAGTGGCGCGGGTGTCGCTCTCGGTGTTGGGCCCCCAGGGCAGGAAGCGAACGACGTCGGCGTCCGATCCGTGCTCGTGCACCGCAGCGAAGTCGTCGTCGCTGAACTCGCGGAGCACCAGGCGCGGCATGGTGACGACGACCGCGTCACTCCTCCGCCGCGACATCGAGCGCGTCGCCGAAAACCTCCCGGACCACGCCCGCCACCATCCGCGCGGGGTAGCCCCGGCGCAGGAGGTAGTCGCTCAGGCGTCGGGCCGCCCGCCCGGGGTGCGCCCGGCGGAGGGCCGGCAGCCGCCGCCGGGCCAGCGCGCGCGCGCGCTCCCGATCGGCGCCGGGCTCGAGGGTCCCCAGGGCGGCCTCGATCAGGGGCGGGGCCACGCCGCGGGCCCGCAGCTCGGCGCGGAGGCGGCCGACACCGTAGCCCCGCCGCGCGCGGGTCTCGACCCACCGGCGGGCGAAGGCCGCATCGTCGAGATAGCCGCGGGAGGTCAAGTCGGCGACGACGCTCTCGGCCACGGCCGCCGGCGCTCCGCGCCGCACCAACCGGCGCGTCAGCTCGGCGCGCGTCCAGGGCCGCCGGGCGAGCAGGTCGGCCGCTGCCAGCCGGGCGCCGCGCGCGTCCAGCTCGCGGGAGGGACGGCGCCGTGACGCTACGATTGCTTCTTGAAGAAGGGACTGCCCGCGGCGGGCTTGGCGGGCGGTGGCTTCTTTTGCTCGCCCTCGAACGTCAGCTCGCCCGTCGAGAAGATGCCGCGCACCTTCAGGTCGAAGTCGTCGGCGTTGGTCGCCGCCTCGCGCGCGGTCTCGTAGGAGACGACGGCGTCGCGGTAGAGCTTGAGCAGGCACTGGTCGAAAGTCTGCATGCCGTACTGGCTGGCGCCCTGCGCGATGAAGGCCGGGATCTCCGGCGTCCGCTTGGCCTCGCGGATGCAGTCCCTGATCAGCGCGGTCCCGATCAGCACCTCTACGGCCGGTACCCGCCCGTCGCCGCCGATCCTGGGAATCAGCCGCTGGGAGATGACGCCCACGATGACCGCCGCCAGCTGGTCGCGGATCTGCTGCTCCTGGTGGGGCGGGAAGGTGCCGATGATGCGGTTGACGGTCTCCGTCGCGTTGAGCGTGTGCAGCGTGCTGAGCACGAGGTGACCGGTCTCGGCCGCGTGCAGGGCCACCGCCATCGTCTCCGGGTCCCGCATCTCGCCGACGAGGATCACGTCCGGATCCTCGCGCAGCGCCGCCCGCAGGGCCGTGGCGAAGTTGGGCGAGTCGTGGCCGATCTCGCGCTGGCTGATGACGCAGTTGATGTCCTCGTGCGAGAACTCGATGGGGTCCTCGATGGTGATGATGTGGTCGTTGCGACTGCGGTTGATGAAATCGATGATCGCGGCGAGCGTCGTGGACTTGCCCGACCCGGTGATGCCGGTGACGAGGACCATGCCCCGGCGCTCCATCGCGAGCTTCTCGAGCACCGGCGGCATGTTCAGCTCGTCGAAGCGGGGCTTCTTGGACGGGATCGCGCGCATGACGGCGCGGACCATCCCCGTGGCCAGGAACATGTTGACGCGGAAGCGTCCGTGGTCGCGCACCGCGTAGGCGACGTCGACCTCGCGTCCCTCCTTGAGATGGGCGTAGAACCGCTCGGGCAGGACCCGCCGTGCGCATTCCTCCATCTCCTGGATCGAGACCACACCCAGGTCGGGCCGCGGCACCAGCCGGCCGTTGATGCGGAAGATCGGGGGCGAGTTGGGCTTGAGGTGCAGGTCGGAGGCCCCTTGCTCCACGCTGCTGATCAGGAGCTGGTCGAGGTTCATGGGCCCTCCGCCTTATTTGATCGGCGCCGGGGCGCGCAGGCCCAGCGTCTCGCGGATCTTCGCCTCCAGGTCGGCGAGGACCGCGGGGTTTTCCTGGAGCCATTTCTTGGCGTTCTCGCGCCCCTGCCCGATCCGATCGCCCTTGTAGGTGTACCAGGTGCCGGATTTCTCGATGACGCCCTGTTCGACCCCGGCATCGAGGACCGTCCCCGCCTTGGAGATGCCCTCGCCATAGATCATGTCGAACTCGGCCTCGCGGAAGGGCGGGGCCAGCTTGTTCTTGACCACCTTGGCCTTGGTCCGGACGCCGAGCGACTCCGTGCCCTGCTTGATGGCGTCCTGGCGGCGGACGTCGATGCGCACCGAGGCATAGAACTTGAGCGCCCGCCCGCCGGGCTGGGTCTCCGGCGAGCCGAACATGACCCCGATCTTCTCGCGGATCTGGTTGATGAAGATCATGACCACGCCGGAGCGCGAGATCGCCGCGGTGAGCTTGCGGAGGGCCTGGGACATGAGACGCGCCTGCAGGCCGGGGAGCGAGTCGCCCATGTCGCCGTCCAGCTCGGCGCGCGGCACCAGCGCCGCCACGGAGTCGACGACGATCACGTCCACGGCATTGGAGCGGACGAGCGTCTCGGCGATCTCCAGCGCCTGCTCGCCGGTGTCCGGCTGGGAGATCAGGAGCTCGTCGATGTTGACGCCGAGCTTCTTGGTGTAGATGGGATCCAGCGCATGCTCGGCATCGATGAACGCGGCGATGCCGCCCAGGCGCTGGGCCTCGGCCACCACGTGGAGCGCCAGCGTCGTCTTGCCGGACGACTCCGGGCCGTAGATCTCGGTGACCCGGCCACGGGGCAGCCCGCCGATGCCGAGGGCGACATCGAGCGACAGGGCACCGGTGGGGATGACCGCGATCTCCTCCAGCGGCGCCCCCGAGCCGAGCCGCATGACGGCGCCCTTGCCGAACTGTCGCTCGATCTGCGCGATCGCCAGGTCCAGGGCCTGCCGCCGGTCGCTCTTGACCTCTGCCATGCGCGTCTCCTTAAAGTCCGTTTCGAGCATTCTAGGAGTAGCGCGTGGATGGCGTCAATGTCTTGGGACGGAGACAGGGAGTGGAAGCGGCTACCGCTGTGACGCGCGTCGGACCTTGGGGCCCCCCTCTTCGGTGCGATCTTCGACCGCTTCGCGGAGCCGCTTGACCAGCTCGCCGTGGGAGCCGCTCTGGAGGATCTTGTTGAACTGGCCCCGGTAGTTGGAGACGAGGCTGACCCCCTCGATCGTGAGATCGTAGGTCAGCCACCGGTCGCCCCGACGCAGCATCCGGTACTCCACCGGGATCTCCTTGCCCTGCCGGGTCACGATGCGGATGCGGACGATCGCCTGCTCGCCGTCCACCGACTCGCCGGTGTAGGCGATCCGCTCGCCGTTGTAGAGCTCGATCTTGGCGATGTAGGAGCGCTCGAGGAGGTGACTGAAGAGCCGGACGATCTCCACCCGCTCGGCCGGCGTGCGCGCCTGCCAGTGGCGCCCCAGCGCGCGCTTCGTGATCTCGGCGTAATCGAAGATCTCGCCGGCAATCTTCCTGAGGACCGCCCGCCGCTGGCCGGCGCGCGGCGCGCTGTTCATCTCGGGGTCCTTGAGCACCCTGAGCACCTGGTCGATGGACTTGCGGAGCTGATCGGTCGGTGGCGGCGCCGCCCAGACGGTGATGGCGATGGGCAGCGTGAGCACCAGGGCGGTGCCGAGCCCGAGGCGGAGGCGTCCTCCGGTCATGCCCGCTCCTCGCGGGAGCCGCGCAGCGACTGGAGCGCGGGGATGGCGGAGGCCGCCGTCAAGGTGAGGCCGAGGCAGAGGAGCAGCGTGTCGACCCACCCCATCAGCGTGTCGTTGAGGAGCACCATCTCCACCGTCGCCAGCAGCCGGGTCATTCCGGTTTTGAACCTCCGCTATCATATGGGGCAAGCGCTTTGCCAAGCCCCCGCCGGCCCTCGCTGCGTGCCGTTGCACGCACGGAGGCCTCGATAGCACGGCGATTTTCCACACCGTTTCGTGGGTGAGGCTTGCCGGACCCGGTCCTAGTGGTCGCGGGCCACCGGTGCGGCGGGCCGACTCGGCCACTTTCTCCCTGGGAGATCCTGCCGGTTAGCGGTTCGGCGCCAGCCCCAGGGGCCAGGACTCGAGGCAGGTGTAGCACGCGCCGCGCGGTGAGAGATCGCTGCGCATCAGGGCGATCTGCTCGACCGTGAAGAGGCCGAAGTCGAGCGTCGCCGCGGCGTCGAGCGCCGCGGCCAGCGCGGGGTTGCGACGGGGCTCGCGCACGCGCCCGAGGGTGACGTGCGCCGAGAACGGACGCGCCTCGGCGGCGAAGCCGAGCGTGGCGAGCGCCTCGTCGACGCGGGCGGCCAGGTCCACGACCGTCGGAGCGCCCGCGCCCACGCCGCCCCAGAGGATGCGCGGGCGCGTCGACGCGGGGAATGCCCCCAGCCCGTGCAGCGCCAGATCGAACGGGGCGCCGGCCGCCGCTACTCGGCCCAGCGCGGCGGCGACGCCCTCCAGGCGAGCGGGCTCGACGCCGCCGAGGAACTTCAGGGTGAGATGGAGATGTTCCGGGGCGATCCAGCCGACCCCGCGCGCGGTGGCGCGCAGGCGCTCGATCTCCGCGCCGAGCCGCGCGCGCAGCGCGGCGGGAAGGAGGATCGCGACGAACGAGCGAATCGGGGCTATCGCGAGGCGTCCAGGACCGGGCGCTGGGTCTCGGCGCCGGCCGGCCCGTCGGACAGGAGCCGGCGTCGCAGCATGTCCAGGGCCATCTGGGCTGACTGCCACTTCACCGACCCGCGGTCTCCCGCGAACTGGAAGCGCCGCGAGGTGACCGCTCCCCTGACGGCGAGCCCGATGAAGACGGTTCCAACCGGCTTGGCCGGGGTGCCGCCGTCGGGGCCGGCGATGCCGGTGATCGCCAGCCCGCAGTCGCTGCCGCTCGCTCGGCAGATGCCGGTGGCCATCGCTTCGGAGCACGGGCCGCTCACGGCGCCATGGGCGCGGAGCACGGAGGCAGGGACGCCGAGCATCTCCTCCTTCGCCCGGTTGGAGTAGACCACGACGCCGCACTCGAAGTAATTCGACGAGCCCGGCACGTTCGTGAGCCGGTGGCCGAGCAAGCCGCCCGTGCACGACTCGGCGACGGCCAGCGTCAGCCGGCGAGCGGCGAGCAGCCGCCCGACCACGCGCTCGAGCACCTCCTCGTCACGGCTGTAGCAGTCGTCGCCGAGGAGGGCGCTGATCTTCGCCTCCACCGAGGCGAGCGTCTCGGCCGCCGCCGCGGGCGTGGCCCCACGCGCGCGCAACCTGACCCACACCTCGCCCTCGGCCGTCACGGCGCTCACCTCGACCTCGCCGGCGGCCGCGGCCGGGCCGCGCCAGTCGGCCAGCCGCTCGTCGACCGCCGACAGGCTGACGCCGACCACCCGGAGGGTGCGGAACGCGAGGCCGCGACCGGCGAGCCGCGCCCGGACGAACGGTCCCAGGTGGGCCTCGAGGGTTCGCTCGAGGCTCCCCGCCCGCGGCAGCACGACGAAGGCGCGGCTCCCCGCCTCGAGCGCCCACGCCGGTGCCGCGTCGGCCACCGTCCAGAGGGCGGCGCCCCGGGGCGGCAGTGCGAGGCGATCGTCGAGCCCGACGTCCGCGATCCCGGCCACCGCACGCCGCACGGTCTCGCTCGTCGAACCGCCAGGATCGGCGAGGACCACCGTGAGGGAGACCTCCGCCCTCAGCGCCCGCTCCAGAGCCGCCTCGTCGTCCTCGACGAAGACGCGGGAGGCCGCGGGCAGACCGGCGGCGGCCAGGGCCGCCGCCACCGTCGCCACCTGCTCGTCGGCCGCCCCGCCTGCGACACCGACGCTCACGATCTGGGCGACCGGCGTCAGGGCCACCGCGCCACCGTTCGAAGGAGGGACAGCGCGCCGAGCGCATAGAGCCCGGCGATCAGGTCGTCGACCATCACGCCGGCGCCGCCGTGGAGCTTCTGGCTCACGCGCGCGGGGAAGGGCTTCAGGATGTCGAAGAGGCGGAAGAGCAGCAAGCCCACCGCGAGCACGGGCGGTGTCAGCGGGAAGGCGAGGACCGAGAGCGTCATGCCCGCCACCTCGTCGATGACGATCGCGCCCGGGTCCCGGGCGCCCAGGAGCTGCTCGGCCCGGTGCGCGGCCCACGCCCCGCCGACCGTGACGGCCAGGAGGAAGAGCACGAGCCCCTCGCGCGAGAAGGGAATCAGCCAGAGGAGGAGCGCGGCGAGCGCGCTGCCGACGGTGCCTGGCGCGATAGGCGCGTAGCCGGCGCCGCCGGCGGTGGCCACGAAGAGCGCGATGCGGTTGGCAGCGGTCAACGGTCGGCGGCGACCAGACGCGGGCGCCAGGGCGTCGGGCATGCGCCTACTCTACACGAGCGATTGCGGCTGCAGACGCCCGCAGCCGCTGGGTAGGGCGGTTCAGGCCGACCGGATCGTGTGCAGATATGACGGGCGTGTGAGCTCGCCGAAGCCGCCAGCGGGCGCTTTGCGACACATCCTCTCAGCGGGCGCTGTCGTCTTGATCGCCGCCTCGGCCGCCGCCGCCGACACGATGGAGGCCTCCTATCTCTTCGACTGGTCGATCCGCACCGTGTTCAACGACTTCCGCAGCGGTGTCCACCACGAGCACCATTCACCGGGCACGGCCCGATCACGCTCTCCCGGGACCGCGACTGTCTGATCTTCGTCTGGGGGGATGCGCAGACGTCGGGCCGGGCCGTGTTCGTGCCCGGCGCACCGGTCAATCTCACGGACGATTTCTCTTTCACGACCGGTCTGGAGGACTTGCGCCCGCGTGAAAGCAGCAGTCCGCCCGGCAAGCTCGGCGCCGATACCCCGTCGGGGACCAGTTCACGCCGGACAGCTTCACGCTGAACCTCGGCACGACTGCACGCGGTCGATCATGTTCGGTTGCACCTACACGTGGCCCAGCGGCCTTCTGGGGCAGGGACACCGGGTCACCGCTCAGACGCCCGAGCCGACGGCCGGGTTCCTCACCGCCCTCGGGCTGCTCACGGCACTCGCGGTGAGAAGACGGCGGCGGCGGCGGCGCTAGGGTCGGTCGGCGAATGGCGCGAAGCTCACAGCGGCCACTGCTCGCCGTTTCGAGCGCCGGCTCCGCCGGCGCAATCTCTTCCTGGGGGAGGTCTCGGAGGGGGCCGTCGAGGCCCCCTCCGATCGAACTAGTGCCGTTCCAACTATTCGCGCCTAGGAAGGCACCGTGTACGTCGTTCGTGGACAGAACTAGTATCAACAAGTTGGAACGGCACTAGGCCCGCTCGCCGACCAGCTCGTAGCCCTCGACCTCGACGATCCGCACGCGGGCGAAGCGCCCGGGCTCGAAACGGCCGCGGAGATACACGAGGCCGTCGATCTCGGGTGCCTGGCCTGCGGTTCGCCCTTCCCACTCGAAGGCAGAGTCCACGCTGGGCCCGTCGACGAGCACCTCCTGCACGGTGTCCAGCAGCGCCCGGGCGCGCTCCCAGCCGATCCGATCCTGCGCCTCCTGCACGACGGTGGCGCGCTCGGCGGCGACCTCGGCCGGGACCTGGTCGGGGAAGTCCGGCGAGGGCGTGCCCTCCTCCGGCGAGTAGGTGAAGACTCCGAGGCGGTCGAAAGCGACGTCCTCGATGAACGCCAACAAGTTGTGGAAGGCGGCCTCGGTCTCGCCGGGGAAACCGACGAGGATCGTCGTGCGCACGGTCAGGCCCGGAACCGCGTCGCGGAACGCCGCCACGACCTCCCTCATGCGGCGGGCCGTCACCGCCCGGCGCATGGATTTCAGAATTCCGTCGTCGCCGTGCTGTACGGGCAGGTCGAGGTAGGGGACGATGCGGGCGCGCCGCCACTTCGCCAGCAGCCGGTCGCTGACGTGGGCCGGATGGAGGTACATGGGGCGGATCCACGGCATGCGCGTGTCGCCGAGCGCCAGCAGCAGATCGCCGATGTCGCCGTTGCCGGGCAGGTCGCGGCCGTAGGCCAGCGTGTCCTGCGATACTAGAATGGCTTCCTGGATGCCGCGCCCGGCCAGCCCCTCCACCTCGGCGACGATGTCGCGGAGCGGCCGGCTGCGGTGCCGGCCGCGGAACTGCGGGATGGCGCAGAAGGTACAGCCCATGTCGCAGCCTTCCGCGATCTTCACGTACGCGTAGGGGACGCGCGCGCTGGTCAGGCGCGGCGTCGCCGCGTCGTAGAGGTACCCGGGCGGCGCCGAGGTCGCCCAGTCGAGACGATTGGCCGCCTGGCCGACGAGTTCGACGATCCTCTCGAGGCCGGAAGTCCCCAGGATGGCGTCGACCTCCGGCATCTCCTTCATGACCTCGCTGCCGTAGCGCTGCGTGAGGCAGCCGGTGACGATGAGGGAGCGGCAGCGTCCCCGCGCCTTGAGCTGGGCCAGCTCGAGGATCGTCTGCACCGATTCCTCACGGGCTCGGTCGATGAAGGCGCAGGTGTTGACGATGAGGCACTCGGCGTCCTCTGGCCGGTCGGCCAGCGGAAAGCCGGCCGCGGTGAGCATCCCGAGCATCAGCTCGGAATCCACCTGGTTCTTGGGACAGCCGAGGGTGGTGAGGTGGACCTTCATGTCGGGCGCCTCAGTATACCAGGCGGCCCGGGGACGTCAGACGCTGCGGTAGTTCGCGAACTGGAGCGCGATGCCGGAGTCCTGCTCCTTGAGCATCGCGATGATTTTCTGCAGATCGTCGCGGTTCTTGCCAGAGACGCGGACCTGGTCCTCCTGGATCGACGCCTGAACCTTGAGCTTGGTGTCCTTGATGCGGCGGACGATCTCCCGCGCCTTCTCGATGGGGATGCCCTGCTGGAGCCCGATGCGCTGGCGCTGGAGGCCGCCGGCGGCCTCCTCCACCTTGCCGTAGGTGAGCGCCTTGAGTGGCACCCCCCGCTTGTGGAGCCGGGACTGGAGAATGTCGACCACGGCCTTGAGCTTCATGTCGTCCGTCGCGCTGGCGACGATGTCGGTCTTGTCCAGCAGGATCTCGTTCTTGGTGCCCTTGAGGTCGTAGCGCGTCTCGATCTCGCGCCGCGCCTGGTCGAGCGCGTTCCGCACCTCCTGCATGTCGATCTTGCAGACGATGTCGAAGGAGTTTTCGGCGGCCATGGCTGTAGTCTACCGCAAGGGCACCGTGGCCACGCCCGGCGGCGGCACGAAGCTGAAGAGGCGGTCGCTGAGACCGCTGTTGACGGCGACTTTCGTGAAGCGCATCGTCACCGTGTTCTCGAACTGGTCGTAGACGACGGCCCGGCGCAGCTCCCAGGTGCGAGGCTCGACGGCGAGGATGAGCCGGCTGAGGGTGGGCAGCGGCTGCTTGGGCGTGAGGTCGAGCACGACGTTGCCCTCGGCGTCCGTGGGCTGCGCCGGGTTGAGGAAGCGGACGTCGAAGTGCTCGCGCAGCCGGCCGAGCCCGGCCAGAAACGAGCCGGCGGGGCCGGCCAGGGCGTCGGGCGCGGGCCCCATGTTCACCTGGTTGAGCGCGGGCGTGTAGACCCAGAGTGTCTTGCCGTCGGACACGATCTCCTGCTTGGTGGGCTCGCTGTACTCCCAGCGGAGCTTGCCGCCCTTCTTCAGATAGACGGCCCCCTGGGCGGGGATCGTCGAGTTCAGGCTCTTGTTGAACGACGTCTGCGAGAACTCGGCCCGGAGGTCGGCCATGCGCCCGTAGGCGCCCTCGAGCCCCCGGATCGCCTCGTCCAGCGTCAGCGCGTCGGTGCCAGTCGGGACAAGGCCGAGCACCAGGGTCGCGACGAGGAGCCTCACCACCCGAGCCATGCGTCGAATGTACACCCTGGCGGAGGCGGGGTACGGCACCCGAGGAGCGTGAGGCTCGGCAGCGTCAGCTCAGGGAACGAGGAGCTTGGCCCCCGGCGCCGCGTGCTCCCTGGGCCACACGACCACCCACTTGCCGTCCTGAACCTGCTTCACCTTGCTGAGATCGTCGCCGTAGTTGTTGGGGCCATCGAACCGGAGCTTGCCGATGATCGTGTCCACGCGGTTGGCCCGGAGCCACTGGGCCAGCGCCCGGTCGTCCAGGCTCTTCGTCGCCGTCACCGCGGCCTCCAGGAGCTGCCAGGCCGCGTAGGAGGCCGCCGCCTGGATGTCGGCCGCCTGATAGGGCAGGCCGGCCTTGGCCGCGCGCTCGCGGAATTGTTTGGCGAACTCGGCGGCAACCGGGTGGCTGGTGAACGGCGGGTGCTCCTCGAAAATGGTGGTGGAGAGTGCCCACTGGGCGTCCGGCGACACCGCCATGGGGCCCGGCGCCGGATAGAGGTAGAAGTGCAGGGACGGCCGGTAGTCGAGCTTCCGGAGCGCCTCCAGGAGCTGGTTGCCCTCGAGCCCGATGGCGCCCACCCAGAGGAAGTCCGGATTGGCGTCCTTGACGCGGGCAGCGATGGGCCCGAAGTCGCGGGTGCCGAACTCGAACTCGAGGTAGACCACCTCCTTGAGGCCGCGCTTGGCCGCCACCTCGCGCGCCCCGACCGACATGAAGTGCACCGAGGGGAACTTGCTGGTGACGATGGCGATCGTCTTCGGCGGCTTTGGCGAGGCGGCCAGCGCGTCGAGGAGCAGACTGGGGAACGTCCGCCCCGGCTCGGGCCCGATCGCCCAGGTGGGGAAGTGCATCTCGTACTTGGCCAGGTGGGGAATGCCGAACGTGTGGTGGATCAGCAGCTTCTGGTAGCGCTGGGCGACGGCCATGGCCGAGAGGATGGCCCCGGTGGCGTAGGGGCCGATGAGGAGATCGACCTTGTCCACGGTGACGAGCTTCTCGTAGAGGGTGCGGGCCAGATCGGGCTTGGACTGGTCGTCCAGCACGATCCACTCCACCGGCCGCCCCAGCAGCCCGTTCTTCCGGTTGAGGTTCTCGACGTAGACTTCGCCCGCGATCTTGTGGACCAGCGCCGTCGCGGCCAGCGGTCCGGTCAAGGCCAGCGTGCTGCCGATCCTCACCGGCGGGCCCGACGGGGCGGCGTCGCCGGAGGCGATGAAGCTGACGCCGAGCAGGACCCCCAGGAGCAGGACGGCAAGGCTGCGCGTCGAGGGCATCATGGTCGTCTCCTAGTGCCGTTCCAACTATTCGCGCCTAGGAAGGCACCGTGTACGTCGTTCTTGGAGAGATTTAGTATCAACAAGTTGGAACGGCACTAGGCCTGCCACGTGAACGGGGCGAAGTGACCATTGTTCCGCCCGCTCGTGCTGTCCCAGGTGATGCCGAAGGCGTGAAGGTGGCTCCGCACGGCCTTGGCCAGGGCCAGGCGGGAGTTGGCGGGATGGATGGTGTTGTCGATGTAGAGCGGCTCGTCGGCCTTCGCGCCGGGAACTCCCTCGACCGCCTGATCGAGCATCTCGGGGATCGAGACCGACCGCTTCAGGCCGTCCTTCGTGTAGCGGATCGGCTTGCTCTCCACCCCGAGGAACTTCCCGAGAAGCGGGGCGAGGGCCGCCATGGGACCTCCGGCCTGACCGCTCACGATGGCGGTGATCGCCTGCTGCTGATCCGCGTTCGCGCGGGCATCGGTGATGACGCCGACCGACCAGTTGCCCTGGGCCATCACGCCGGGCGCGTGGCCGACGACGGCGAAGTTCTGCCCGTCCAGCCCGACGTCGCCGTAACGCCCCTGGTCGACGTGAAAGACGAAGGCGAAGTTGCAATGGCCCTGGGTGGGGCGCGCCGCCAGATTGGAGGGCATACACGGGCACAGGAAGTCGCAGCTGCAGGTCTCGAAGTAGTCGCCGCTGAGGCGCCACGATGTCTTGGCCATGGGCGATCTCCTCTCGTGAGCCGTTGCCAGGCGGACGGGATGTGGCCGGACTCTAAGCCGGAGCTTCCGGCCTGTCAAGGTTGTGGTAGCTTAGCGCCGATGTTCCAGGCCACACGCGACAAAATCCTGCCCACGACGATCACCGGCTCCTACCCGCGGCCCCGCTGGTTCACGGAAGTGCTGCGGGGGCGCGCCTTCAAGGACGCGCTCGGCGATTCCGTCTTCCGTGAGCAGTACCTCGACGCGGTCACCTGTCTCGTCCGCGAGCAGGAGCGCGCCGGGCTCGACATCGTCACCGACGGCGACTCGCGCTTCGACCTCACCGTCGG
>DASYUQ010000183.1 GCA_036001065.1 Candidatus Methylomirabilota bacterium | reverse complement strand
TCAAGTACAAATCAACGAGGGCATCGGCCGGACCTTTGCCACCGCGCTGCGGTCGTTTCTGCGCCAGGACCCGGACGTGATCCTGGTGGGCGAGACGCGCGATCTGGAGACGGCGCAGATCAGCATCCGGGCGGCGCTGACGGGCCACCTGGTCTTCTCGACCCTGCACACCAACGACTGCCCCTCGACGGTGGCGCGGCTGGTGGACATGGGGATTCCGCCCTTCCTGGTAGCCTCGGCCCTGCTGATGGTGCTGGCGCAGCGCCTGGGACGCAAGGTGTGCAAGGACTGCCGGGAGCCGTACGGGGTGGACGAGAGCACGCTCCTGCCCTACGGTCACCAGCCCAGCGGCCGGGGGACGGTGACGCTCTACAGGGGGCGGGGTTGCACGGCGTGCAACTCCACGGGGATGAAGGGGCGAGTGGCGATCTACGAGATCATGCCCGTCACCCCGGAGTTGCGCGATATGATCCTAAAAGGCGCATCGAGCGCCGAGCTCAGGGCGACGGCGCAGTCGCAGGGGATGAAGACGCTGCGCCAGGCGGGGCTGCTCCAGGCGCTCGAGGGCATCACCACGATCGAAGAGGTCCTGCGCGTCACCGTCGCGGAATAGTCTGGTCGGTGGTGCCACGTGCCCGGAGCGGAGTATCCTTCGGGTCCATGGAAGACCGGCGCCCCGACCCCTCCCTCGCCGCCGACCTCGCCGCTCTGACTGGCGCGATCGAGCGCTGGGCCGCCGACCTCGCCCTCGCCGAGGAGCCTGCCCGCTTCATCGCGGCGCTGGAGGCCGGCGCGCCTCCGAGCGCACCCGTATGACCGGCTGGACCATCGAATCGCTCGCGGCGGACATCCGCGCGCGACGCATCTCGGCCGCGGAGGCCACCGACGCCTGCCTGGCCCGCATCGAGCGGCTCGACCCGATCCTGTGCGCCTTCATCAGCGTCGACGCCGAGGGCGCGCGGCGCGCCGCCAAGGAGCGGGACGCGGAGCTCGGGGCCGGTCGCCTCCGCGGGCCGCTGCACGGCGTGCCGCTCGCATACAAGGACCTGTGCTTCCTCCACGGGTTGCCGGCGTCGTGCGGGACGCGCACGAAGGAGTACTTCATCGCCGAGCGGGACTGCACGGCGGCGGCGCGCCTGGCCGCGGCGGGGGCCATTACCCTCGGCAAGCTCAACATGGCCGAGCTCGCCCTCGGCGCCTTCGGCGACAACCCGCATCACGGTCACGTGCAGAACCCCTGGAGCGCCGGGCGCTGCGCCGGCGGCTCCAGCAGCGGCTCCGGCGCGGCCGTCGCCGCCGGGCTGGCGCTGGGCGCCCTCGGCACCGACACGGGCGGCTCGATCCGGCTGCCGGCGGCCTGCTGCGGGATCGTCGGGCTCAAGCCCACCTATGGCCGCGTGAGCCGGGCCGGCGTGATGGCCCTGTCGTGGTCGAACGACCACGTGGGCCCGATGGCGCGGACCGTGCGCGACGCGGCGCTGCTGGTCCGGGTCATGGCCGGCCCCGACCCGGACGATGCCACGTCCAGCCCTCGGCCCGTCCCCGACTACCTCGAGGGCATCGCGCGCGATCTCCACGGTCTCCGCGTTGGCGTGCCCGAGAACTACTATTTCGAGGGCGTCGACCGGGCGTTCGTCGAGGCTGTGGAGGAGGCCGCGCGACAGCTGGCGCGGCTCGGCGCCACCCGCGTCCCTCTCCGGGTGCCCGATCCGCAGCCGCTGGTCGACGTCACCGGTCTCATCACGCGCGCCGAGAGCGCCGCCATCCACGCGCGGATCGCCAGGGAGCGCCCGCACGAGCTCGGACCCGTGGTGCGCGCGCGGCTGGACGTCGGCTTCCACATCTCGGCCCACGACTACCTGCAGGCCCTCCGCCTGCGGGCGCGGATGGCGCGGGAGTTCGTGCACCGGGTATTCGCCGACGTGGATGTGCTGGTGGCGCCCACCGTGCCGGAGCCGGCGCCGCCGCTGGCCGAAATCACCGGCGCGCCCGTGGAAGCCGTGATCGCCAGGATGGGCCGCTTTTCCCGCCTGACCCGACCCTTCAACGGGCTGGGCTTGCCGGTGCTTGCGCTACCGTGCGGCTTCTCGGGCTACGGGCTGCCGCTCGGACTGCAGATCGCCGGCCGCCCCTTCGACGAGACGACCGTGCTCCGGGTGGGGCACGTGTACGAGCAGGCCGCCGGCTGGTTTACGCGTCGCCCGGCGCTGGCTTGAATCCCGGGGCCGGCCGGTAGCGCTCTCGCAGGGTCGCCCGCGAGATCCAGAGGCGCCGCGCCCGATGATAGGGTGTTCGGCGCAGGCGCCGGGGGCCGGCCGGGTGGACCGAGGCCAGGAGCGCGCGCTGGTAGGCCGCCACCAGACGGGGCCAGGCCGGACCGCCGAGTTCCGGCTGAAAGCCGAGGCGGGCGAGCCCTTGATGGAATATCGTCGTCGCGGCGAAGGCCTGCACGTCCTTCAACGCCCCGGATTCTGCAAGCGCGGCAAGGGTGCGGAGGGAGGCGATGAGCCGACGGCGAAACTCGAGCCCGACGGCCAGCGGTGACAGGCCGTTCCCGTGCAGCGCGGCGATCCGCTCGTTGTTGAGGTGCAGGATCCCTATGCGCTCGCCACGGCGGATCGGGGTGCCGCCGCACAGCTCACGAGCTCGTCGGCTCCGCCGGATTTCGAGGCAGAACGCCGAGCCGATCTCGGAGTGGGGACGGTCGAGGCCATGGGCCCAGCGGTACGCTCGGTCATAGAAGACCACGGCCCAGCGGTAGAAGAGCCGCGCGCGCCCGCCCGGGGTCACCCCACGGTGCGGGGCTCCATAGTTCCTGGGACGTGAGAGCGGGAGATGACGGGACTGGCCATCTATCACCTTGTCGCCGGTGCGGGCCTGACCGCGCTCGGCCTGCACACGCTGCTCAACCACCTGACGCTGCCGCGGCTCCAGCGGATGCGTGCGCTCGGGCCCCTGCCCCGGATCTCAGTCCTGATTCCCGCGCGAAACGAGGCGGAGCGAATCGGTGCATGTGTCGGTGGCTGGGCAGCCCAAGCCTATCCGGACTACGAGGTGGTTGTCTATGACGATGAATCCACCGACGACACCGTTGCTCGTGCGCTCGCCGCCGCGGGGTCAGCACCGCACGTTCGGGTGATCCGCGGCGAGCGCCTGCCCGAGGGTTGGCGCGGCAAGCCCTGGGCCTGTCACCGGTTGCGCAGCCACGCGCGCGGCGAGCTCCTCGTCTTTGCCGACGCCGACGTGTTCCCCGGCCCGACCGCGCTCGCCCGCACCGCGAGCGCATTGGACGCCCTGGGGGCCGACGCTCTCTCGGCGGTGCCCGTCCACGAGGGCGGAAGCCTGGGCGTGCGCGCGCTCGTCGGGCTCCAGAACTGGGCCGCGCTGGCCTTCGTACCCTCCTGGCTGCCGGCGGCGCGGCGCTGCCGGTGGCTGGCGGCGATGACGGGACAGTTCATCGCCATTCGCGCCGATGTCTACGACGCCTGCGGCGGGTTCGCGGCGGCGCGGGGGTCACTGGCCGAGGACGCGGCGCTGGGGCGCCTGTTGGTCGCGGGCGGCTTCCGCGTGCGCCTGGTGGACGGCGCCCGTGTGCTCCGATGCCGGCCGTACGCCACGGTGGGCCCGCTGTGGCGCGCCAGTGCGCGCAATCTGTTGCCGGTCTTCTTCGACTCCCCGGCGCTGCTGCTGCTGGCGCTGGCGGGGCTCGGTGCGCTCTGCCTGGGACCGCTCGCCGTTCTGGGGCTCGGCGCGATATTGGGGCGCGGCGGTTGGCTGTGGACCTGGCTGCCGCTGGCCGAAGTCGCGCTCGCCATCATCCCCCGCGCGGTCTCCGACCTCCGGGCGGGATATGCTCCGTGGCTGGCGCTGCTCCATCCCTTCGCCGTCGCGGCGCTCGGGGCGATGGGCCTCGATTCGATCGCCCGCTTCCGCCTCCGCCGCGTGGTGGAGTGGCGCGACCGTCAGTACGATGTCGCCGCCTGAGGGGCGCCGGCCCGAGCGGCGCATCCGGGCACGACCGCCAACATGCGCTCCCGCCGCGCCGCCGGCAGGGGCTCGTGCGTGATCCACTCGCAGAACTCCCGGGGTTGTTCGAACGCCCACTCGGCCACGCGCGCGGTGACGGCAAAGCCCTCGGCCAGCTTCCGATCGGCCAAACGACCGAAGACGGTGATGAGCAGGCGCGCGAGGGCCGCGGCGACGGGCTGATCGATCCGGACACGCGCGGTCAACACCTGCTCGATGCCGTTGCCGTTCGGCCGCAGCTCGACCACCGTCAGGGCGCTGCCGCTGATGGTTCCCAGAATCCGTCCCGAGTGCTCGCCCCACGAGAGCACGACGCGGCGGACCGGCTCGCGCACGATGACGCGGTACATCCCGTGCGAGCCGTCGTTATCGGTGGCCCGGTACCAGTCGTCGTCGAGGGCGTCGACCTCGTAGCGGGCCAGTTTTCGGAAGCGCGCCGCCGCCGCCGTGACATCCGGAGCGTCCACGAACGCGTTGTAGAGCTCGAAGGGCACGTGCGCCGGGCGGCCCCCGACGGTGCGGGTCAGCGTGGGCTCGATCCAGATGCGCTCCACGGCGGCCACGACGTCGGGCGGATAGGCCAACCGGGGCCCCAGAAACGGCGGCCACGGGACCGCGGACGTGTCGGCTGCGGCCGGGGCGGCACAGGCGACGAGGAGCACCAGCACGGCCCCCCTTTTGACTTTTCGTCCCACCAGGCCTGTGCGACACTGAGGATGTCGTTCGGCCGTGATCGAGAGCCCCCCGGGGGCTCTTTCGTTTTGTCGCCCACTTAGTCGCGAAACTGAGGTGCTCATGCGCTACCGCGCACTGTTCCTGGCGCTCGTCATTGTCGCAACATGGCCGATCGACGCCAAGTCCCTCTGGCTCGATCCCACCCAACTCGAACGGCTCAATCGCGGCGAGGTCGTGCTCCTCGACGTGCTTCCACCCGGCGCGACCACTGGACCGGTCCAGGGCGGCACCGCCCTGGCGCGCGTGCACGCCTCTCCGGAGACCGTCTGGCGCGTTCTAGTCGACTACCGGCGCCACCCTGGCCTCTATCCGCGGGTCGTCGACACCGAGGTGCTCAAGGCCGACCTCGAGCACGCGCTGGTGCGCTACGTGGTCGGCGTCGGGCCCCTTTTCTTCGGCTTCCACGTCAACAACTATGTGGACGCGGCGCGGCGGCGCATCGAATGGCGCCTGGCCCAGGAGCGGCGGAACGATCTCTTCCGTGACAGCTGGGGCTACTGGCAGATCGAGCCGCGCGGCCCGGATGTCGTGTTGACGTATGCCATGGCCGCGCGCACGGTGCTCCCCGCATTCGTCACGCGCGGTGCCGAGCGGGACGGTCTCGTCGAAACCCTCAAGGCCGTCCGCGAGCGCGCCGAACAGGCCCGCTGATCCGCGCCTGCCCTACGCGGGCCACCGCTGGCCCCCGCCGGGGCGACGCGTATCATGACCCGCTGATGGCTCAGGCCCCATCGCGACCCGTGCTGGAATACTCCGCGGGCGGGCTGGTGGTCGACGACCGTGGGCGCGTCCTGCTCATCCGCGCTCGTGACCTCCATGATCGCCCGGTCTGGACGCTGCCCAAGGGGGCACTGGCGGCGGGCGAGACGAGCGCCGCGGCGGCGCTTCGCGAGGTGCAGGAGGAGACCGGCTACCGTTGCCAGGTGGTGCGCGAGCTCCCCGCGGTCACCTACTGGTTCCAGCGCCGCGGCCAGCGCGTCAAGAAGACCGTGAGCTGGTTCCTGATGCGGCCCCTCGACAAGGTCAGCGACCACGACCACGAGGTCGACGAGGTGGCGTGGGCAGAGCCGAGCGAGGCTCTGGCGAGCCTCAGCTACGACTCCGACCGGAAGCTGGTCGCTTCGCTGTCGGCCACGCCGGGCTAGCCTCAGTCGGAGGGGGCCTCGACGGCCCCCTCCGAGGCCTCCCCCAGGAAGGATTGCGCGGGCAAAGCCCGCGCTCGAACGGTGGCGACTCCGATGCGGCCCTCTCCAACTAGGGCCGTGTCGAGCGTGGGATACTCGGCGTCCGGGCCGGTCAGCGAGCGCGCCTTCACCTCGACAAGGGTATACGTGGTCCCGAGGCAAGAGAGTGGAACAAAAGGGAGGTGGCATGGTGAGCACGCCGACCAGCGCTCCGTCCGATCTGGCCGGGCAGGTCGCTCTGGTCACGGGCGCCGCCCGCGGCATCGGGCAGGCGATCGCGCTGGCGCTGGCCGGGGTCGGCGCCGACGTGGCCGCCCTCGACCTCGAGCCGCCCTTGGAGACGCGGCGCCGCGTGGAGGCGCTCGGCCGTCGGTGTCGCGCGCTCACCGCCGACGTCGGTAATCGCCCCGCCGTGGCCGACGCGGTCAACCAGGCCCTGGCACACTTCGCCCGCCTCGACATCGTCGTCAACAACGCGGGCGTCGTGGAGCGGCAGAGCCTTGAGCAGCTGGACGAGGCCACCCTGCAGCGCGAGCTCGACGTGATCGTGAGGGGGACGATCCTGGTCTCCCAGGCCGCCTATCCCCACCTCAAGGGACGCGGCGGCGCTATCGTGAACATCGCGTCCGTCTCCGGCATGGCGGGGGGAGCCGTGGCGCGCCCCGGCGACTCGCTCGTCGCGCGTGGGGGGCGGAGCGGTCCCGCCTACGCCGCCGCCAAGGGCGCGGTGATCGCCTTCACCCGCTGGCTGGCCAAGGACGCCGGCCGGTACGGCATTCGCGTCAACGCCGTCGCGCCGGGGCCGGTGGAATCGGAGATGACGCGCGGCTTCGATTACGACGTCGCCCTGCAGCCGATCGCGCGCATGGGCCAGCCTGAGGACGTGGCCCAGGCGGTCGTCTATCTGGCCTCCCAGATGGCCAACTACGTCACCGGGCAGGTGCTGGTCGTTGACGGCGGCGTCGTGATGGACTGAGCGAGCTCGCCCAAAGGAGGTTCTCCCGGCCCCCGAGTCCTTCCGTGCCAGAGCGTCCATCGGGTTCCGGGCGCCCTTCACTAAGTGATTGTTTCGATTAGGGGACCCGCTTGGTATCGGCCTTGCCCTGTCCGATCACGGTGGAAACCGAGTTCGGCCGGGGCACGACCTTTGTCATCGAGCTACCCGCGCTGACTCGCCCGGCGCCGGTCCCTGGCCCCGCCGACGTCGAGGCGTGGCGGGCGATCACCCCCAAGGCCATGCTCGTGGTGGATGACGAGCCCGACATCGCCGCCACGCTGGCCAAGCCGCTGCGGCGCGACGGCCATCAGGTCGACATCGCGACCCGTGGCCTCATGGCGCTGGAGTTGCTGGCGCGGCGGTCCTATGACCTGGTGCTCAGCGATACCCCGATGCCGAATCTCGACGGCAAGGGCTTCTACCGCCACCTCGAGCGGCGCTTCCCCGGCCAGCTTCAGCGGCTGATCTTCACCACCGGTGACCTACTGGATCGGGAGAAACGCGCATTTCTCGAGTCGACCGGGGTGCCGTATCTCGCCAAGCCGTTCGATCTCAGCGAAGTCCGAACGGTTGTTCACCGTGTGCTCGCTGGTGCGAGTGTGGCGAGGTCGCCCCAGCCGTGAAGCGGATCCTGGTTGTGGACGGCGACACCGAGATCGTCGGCCTGCTCAAGGAGTACCTCCAGACCCGCTCGACCGCGGACCAGTACGTCGTGGAGACGGCCGCGGACGGCATCGAGGGCCTGAACGCCGTGAGCCGTGCGCGTCCCGCCCTCGTCATTCTGGACATCGACAGGCCGGGCATAAACGCGATGGAGGTGCTCCGGAAGATTCGCAGCCGGGACGCGACCATCCCCGTTGTCATGCTCACCGGCAGCACCGATGTCTCGGTAGCCGGCCAGACCCTCAAGGATGGAGCCGTCTGCTACGCGCCGAAACCGCTGGACTTCAAGTATCTCGATCACTTCCTCGCCTTGTCCTTGAGAGGTCCGGGGCGGTCTCGCCCTCGGTGAGGGAACAAGCGTCGAGGCCTGATCACCACCACGCCCTCCTGCGGGCCGCGCCGAGCGGTAGGACCTGCCCAGGAACTGTGCAAAGTGCACATGTCTAGTGCAGCGGTCCAGCGATGCTTGTTGCTAACATTGCGATCTTCAAGGCTCCGGGTAGGGCATCACTTTTGCCAAGTGGATCACCGTGAGCCGCCTCCTTTTCGTCGTCACGCGGATAGACTCGGAACGGTATGAGTGGCTCAAGTCCGCGTTCGCCCATGATGCGACAATCGAGGTAGTGTTTGACCGCCGTGAGCGTGAGCGGCGGCAAGGTGACATCCCGCCCCCGGTAGAGCGCCGGGGCCGGGATCGACGCGTCCGGGACATCAGCTACGAGTTGCGCCGGCTCGGATATGCGCTCGTCAGACGTGACGCTCCTCGGTGAACGCGGTGCGCCGCACAACCAGGAATGCCCGGTCGTGGCAAGCCCTCAACAGCTGCGGTCGCCCTCCGACCTGTTCGCAACCCCGTCAGGTCAGGAACAGGACCGGAGGCGAGACACGAACCCCATCGCGCAGGATCGGGCCGGGAAGGAGGCGGTCAGCACTGGTCACAGCGGGCTGGTGCAGTGCGGGCAGCGCCGGGCCCGGATCGAGATCTTCATGGCGCAGTGGGGGCACTCCTTCTCCGTCGGCGCGGCCGGCGCGGGCTGGCGGCGGGCGCTGTTGATGCCCTTGACGACGAAGAAGAGCGCCCAGGCCACCAGGAGGAAGTTGATCAGCGTGTTGATGAAGATGCCGTAGTTGATGGTGGCCGCCCCCGCGTCCTTGGCCGCTTTGAGCGACGGGTAGGTGCCCCCGCCGAGGACGATGAACAGCTCGGCGAAGTCCACGCCGCCGACGAGCTTGCCCAGCGGCGGCATGAGGATGTCCTTGACGAGCGACGCGATGATCGCGCCGAACGCGCCTCCGATGATGACTGCGATGGCGAGGTCCACCATGTTCCCCTTGAGCGCGAACTCCCTGAATTCCTTCAGCATGCGGCACCTCCCTTTCGTATGGCCTCCCACACACGGGCGGGGGTGAGCGGCACCCGGGTGATCTCGACGCCGCGATCGGCCAGCGCGTCCTCGACGGCGTTGGCAATCGCTGGGGGCGGCGAGATGATCCCGCTCTCGCCGACGCCCTTGATCCCGAGCTCGTTGATCATCGAAGGATAGTCGAGCGGCACCACCTCCAGCGCCGGCACCTGATCCGCCTTGGGCAGGCCGTAGTCCATCAGGCTGGCGGTGAGGAGCTGGCCGCGCTCGTCGTAGACCAGCTCTTCCGTCAGCGCCGTCCCGATGCCCTGCACGATGCCGCCGTGGAGCTGGCCCTCGACCACCGCGGGATTGATGGGGCGCCCGCAGTCGTGGACGGCCGCGTAGGCCAGCAGGCGCACCCCGCCCGTCTCGACATCCACCTCCACCACGCAGGCGTGAGCCCCGAAGGCCCAGGTCACGGTTCCCGGATGGAAGAAGACGCACGCCTGGAGGCCCGGCGCCCGCTCGCCCGCCAGCGAGCGGCTCCGCAGCGAGGCCCGCGCCAGTTCGCCGAGACCGACCCCCCGGTCGGGGAATCCCGCGACGTGAGCGCGTCCGGCCGCGAGCACGACGTCGTCGGGCGCGCACTCGAGCAGCTCGGCCGCCACCAGCCGCGCCTTGCGGGCGACCTCGCGCGTGGTGCGCGCGACCGCGGGCCCGGCGACGGCGGCGACGCGGCTGGCGATGGTGCCCATGCCGAAGCCGATGACCGTCGTGTCGCCGCCCACCACCACGATCCGGCTCGGATCGAGCCCGAGCTCGGCGGCGCACACCTGCGCGAGCGTCGTCTCGTGCGCCTGCCCCTGCGACGAGACGCCGACGAAGAGGTAGACGGTGCCGTCGGGGTCCACGCGGACGTCGGCGCCTTCGAAGGGGCCGATGCCCGTACCCTCGACGTACGCGGAGATGCCGATACCGATCGGGCGGGCACTGCCGTGCCGCTCTTGCTGTTCCTGCCGCCACTGGCGGTACCTCACACGCTGCAGCGCGAGGTCGAAGGCGGCGAGGTAATCGGCGGGGTCGTAGACGATCGGCATGCCGTCGCGGTACGTCAGCCCCGTCCGGTACGGCATCTCCTCGCGCCGGATCAGGTTGTGCCGCCGCAGGTCGGCCGGGTCGAGGCCGAGCGCGCGAGCTCCCCGATCGAGGAGTCGGTCGAGCACGAAGGCGGCCTCGGGCCGGCCGGCGCCCCGGTAAGCGCCCGTGAAGTTCTTGTGGGTGACGACGTTGGTGGCCGTGCCGCGGTAGTTGGGGACGCGGTAGGGGCCGGGCAGGTGGTTGATCGTGTTGAGCGCGATCACATCGCCCAGCGGCGGGTAGGCCCCGTGATCGCGGACGAACGACGTCTCGAGCGCGACGATCGTCCCGTCCTTCCTGAGGCCCAGCCGGGCGGCGTGCCGCTGGTCGCGGTCCGGCGCGGCGGTCAGGAAGTGCTCGCGGCGCGTCTCCACCCACTTGACCGGGCGCCCCAAGCGGCGGGCCACGGCTGGGATCAGCAGGTCTTCCGGGTAAACGTGGCCCTTGCCCCCGAAGCCGCCGCCGACGTCGGGCGCGATTACCCGCACCCGTTCCTGGCTCAGCCCCAGCACGGGCGCCAGCGCAGCCCGCACGGCGTACGGCACTTGCGTGGAGATCCAGACGGTGAAGAGCCGGTCGAGCCCGTCGGGCAGGGCGAGGACCCCGCGCGGCTCGAGGGGCATCGGGGCCACGCGGGGCAGCACATAGTCGGCCTCCACGATGACGTCGGCGTCGGCAAAGCCCCGTGTCGCGTCGCCAGCGGCGCCCGTCGCCGGCCCCAGCACGTTGTCGGGCCAGTCCTCGAAGACCCGGGGCGCTCCCGGCGCCAGGGCCCGATCGACGCTCGCGGCCGCCGGCAGCACCTCGTACTCGATCGCCAGCGCCTCTGACACGTCGGCGGCGCGGTAGACGTCGTCGGCGACCACGACGGCCACCGCTTCGCCGACGTACCGGACCATCGGCCCCGCGAGAGCGGGGTGAGCGTAGGGGCGCAGCCGTGGGGAGGGTACCAGGGCGGGGACCGCGCCGCCGCCGCACTCCGGCAGCTCGGTGATCGTCAGGACGGCGACGACGCCGGACCGGCGCATCGCCGGCGCGGCGTCGATGCTCACGATCCGGGCGTGGGCGTGGGGGCTCCGCGCGATCACGGCCTGCAGGGCGCCGGGCACGCGGAGGTCGTCCAGGAAGCGTCCGTAGCCGGTGAGGAGTCGCCGATCTTCCTTACGCTTGACGGAAGAGCCGATAGGCGAGGTCATGCGGGCTGTGGCACTATGGGCGCAGTATAAACCGCCGCTCGGCCGAGCCGCGGAGGAGGGAGTCGCCCTATGAACTACCGTCCGGTCGTGGGCTGGGGGCGTCTGCCCGAAGGATGGTCCTTCGTCGAGGCGACGAGCGTCGCGGTCGACGCGAAGGACGACGTCTGGGTCTTCAACCGCGGCCCGCATCCCGTCATCCAGTTCGACCGGGAGGGCGGCTTCCTGCGCACGTGGGGGGAGGGTGTCTTCCGGCGGCCGCACGGGGTCACGATCGGTCCGGACGGGACGCTCTGGCTCACGGACGACCTGCACCACACGATTCGCCAGTTCACGCCCGAGGGTAAGCTGCTCCTCACGATCGGCGATCCCGACCAGCCGGCGACGCTCCAGGGCGGCCAGCCCTTCAACCGGCCCACCCACGTGGCGCTCTGCCCCAAGACGGGCGACATCTATATATCCGACGGCTACGGCAACTCGCGCGTCCACAAGTACGACCCCAAGGGGCGGCATCTGTTCTCGTGGGGTGAGCCGGGCACCGACCCCGGCTGCTTCAACCTCCCCCACAACCTCGCCACCGACAGTGAGGGGCTCCTATACGTGGCCGACCGCGAGAACCATCGGGTCCAGATCTTCGATTCCAAGGGGCACTATCTCGGGCAGTGGAATAACCTCCACCGGCCGTGCGGTCTCTTCGCCGATCGCCGCAACGGCGGCCTGTTCTACATCGGCGAGCTGCCGACGCACCTGGCGGTCAACAAGGCGGTGCCCCACCTCGGCGCCCGGGTGTCGATTCTCTCCGTAAAAGGCGAGCTGGTCGGCCGGATTGGCGGCCCCTTCTCCGGGGAGAAGCCCGGGGAGTTCGTCGCCCCTCACGGCTGTGCCGTGGACTCGCGGGGCGACCTCTACGTGGCCGAGGTTTCGTGGACGGCGCAGGGCAGCAAGGAGAGCCCGCCCCGCGAAATCAGATCGCTCCAGAAGCTCGAGCGCCGCTGAGGGGGCCTACTGCCAGCCCAGGACGTCGTAGCCCCGCTCTCTCAAGCAGCGGTTGACGAACTGCTTGTAGACCGGGCTGGGCGCCGTCTGCTTGACCGCGCCATGCACGACCCCCGCCGTCGCGCCCGTGGCCGCGCCGATCGCCGCTCCCGCGCCGGCGCCGCGGCCGCTGACGGCGCCTCCGACCGCGCCCACCGCGGCACCGCCGGCGGCGCCGATGGCCGCGCCCCTGCCGATGTCCTTGGCCGCCGTACTCTCGACGTACTGGCTCGCCAGCGTACGGCACTCGCCGATGTCGCGCTCGGCCTGCTCGTGCCCGACCTGCCTGAGCTTGGCGTTGGGATAGAGCACCGGCTTCTGCGTCCTGGCGCATCCGGCCAGGGCCAGCACGAGTGCGAGGATGATCGCGAAGGGGCGCCGCATGCCGGGGGTGATTATAGCCCGGTGATACACTCGTGCGCGTGGCCGCCCCGGTCCCCGACATGTTTCGCGCCTACTTCGCGACTCTCGAGGAACAGCGCTGGCCGGCCCCTCCCGACAACCCCTTCGACAACTGTTTCGGGTGTGGGCCCGGCCACCCCACCGGACTCCGTGTCCGGTGCTTCAAGACCGACGAGGGCGTCGCCTCGCCGATCCTCATCCCGCGCCGGTACGATGGGCCTCCGGGTGCCGCTCACGGGGGCATCGTGGCCGCCTATCTCGACGAGGTGCTGGGGGGGGCGGTGGTCCGCGCCACCGGGCGGGTCGCCGTCACCGGGGAGCTGACCGTGCGGTACGTCGAGCCGGTGCCGACCGAGACGCCGATCGTCGGTCATGGCTCGCTCCTCGCCGACCACGGACGCTACGTGGACGTGCAGGGGCGGCTTCAGGAGTTCGGCACGAACCGGCTGCTGGCCACTGCGCGGGGGCGGTTCTTCCCGGTCAGACGCTGAAGGCCGCGCGCCACGTCACTGGCGCGCGACCCGCCGCGCGGGGAACGGCTGAGCGCGCCGGACTCAGGCGCGCGAGAGCAGGGTGAGGAGAGGCGTCTGCTTGGGTGCCTCCCGGAAGCGGCAACGCAGATCGGCGCGCTCGAGGACCTCCACGTACGCGCCCATCACCATCCGGTAATAGTGGGGGTGACGGCCTCTAGGGCCGCCGTTGTACTCGGTCAGCGCATCCTTGATCGTCGGCTTGCGGGCCATAATGTCCCTGAGGTAGGCCATCGCGAACCGCGTGCTGACCGTGGGATCGGCGAGGTCGCCCAGGTCTTGCTTGCTCTTGCCGATCGCCGGCCGGCGGAACGGACCCACCGAGAACTCGAACAGGGCGGCCGTGGCGGGGAGGATCTGGAAGAGCCCGATCTCGCCGGCGGCGCCCACCGCGTCGTGCTTGAACTCGGACTCCACGTCGGCCTGGGCCAGGGCGAGGCAGTGATCGAGGTTGGAGCGCTGGGCCTCCGCGATCAGCGTCTCCGGGAAGTTCCGGAAGGCACTGATGGGGGCCTGGGGGTTCCTCTGGGCTACGTACTCGAGAATCGCGCGGTTCAGCCGCTCGGCGTCCGCCTCGCCGGCGACCGCGATGACCTGCTTCGTGAGGGCCAATCCGCTGAGAGCAACGGCGACGCCAAACGCCAAGAGCGTTAGCGCTCTGCTGAGACGCCTCATGCACGTCCCTCCTTAAAGGTCCTTACGCTTCTTTGCGATCTTCGAATCGAACGGATTTGAAGGAAGAGTCGATGAAATTCGCGCGTAATGATGGCACGGGCAACGGGGGTGCGCAAGCGCTTGGTGGCGCTCGCGGCGCCGGCTACCAGCAAAAGTGTCTAAATCGTTTCCCGCTACGGGCGAATGAGGCCTTTCAGGAAGGGCGGCGCGGTGCGATCGTCTGGTAGAAGTCAGTGGAATCGTTGTCGGTCTTGGCTCCGACCTGGCTACCGCAGTCCGCACAGAGGTAGTCGTACTTCCTGCCGGTCGGGAGCACGAGCAGGAGTTTCCGGCGTGCGGGCGTCGCGCGCCGGCATCGGGGGCAGAACAGGGTCGTCGCTTCGAACTCTCCGAAAGCCTCGCGCTCGTTCATCAGTGCGTGATTGTACCCGACACCTTGATGTCGCGCGCCTGGAGGGCTTGGAGCATTTCGATACGAGGCACCTTTTTACATTTGACTAAAATGTCATAAAGATCAAATATGTCATATTATGGCTAGACGGCAGCGGGGCACTCCATCCCCTGGGACTCGCTTCCTCACCACGCGCGAGTCGGCAGAGCGTCTAGGCGTCACCGTAAATGCACTCAAGGCGTGGATCCGGGAGCAGCGCCTCCCCGCGCTCCGAACGCCGGGGGGCCATCATCGGATCGCGGAGAATGACCTCATCGCCTTCCAGGCCCGGCTGGCCGAGAACTCCCGCGCTCCCGTTTCGACCCGGCCGCGCATTCTCGTGGTCGACGACGACGAGGCGCTGCTATCGGCGCTGAAGGAGGCACTAGGGGGGGCCATTCCCGACGCGGTCGTGCAAACGGCGACCGACGGCTACGAGGCCCTCATGCAGGTGGGCGCCTTCCGCCCCGATGTGCTCGTGCTCGACATCCGCATGCCGCGGCTCGACGGGTTCGAGGTGTGCCGCCGGCTCAAGGCCGGCCGCGAGACGGCGTCCGTCCGTATCCTCGCCATGACCGCCTACCCCGAGGGCCAGGTGCGCGAGCGGATTCGCCAGTGCGGTGCCGATGACTTCCTGGAGAAACCCTTCGCGATCGAGAAGTTCCGGTCCAGCGTCATAACGCTCCTGGGCAAGGACGCGCCCGCCTGATGGGGGTGACTCGACGGACCCTGGTGGGCCGGCGGGTCAAGGTGGGGCGGGGGAGCATCCTCGTCGTCGACGACGATCAGACGCTGACCTCCGCGCTCGGCACCTTCTTCGGCGATGCGGGATACGCGGTCACGGTCTTCCCCAGCGGTCGGGCCGCGATCAAGGCCCTTCGCGCCGTCCGTCCGTGGGTCGTGCTGCTCGATCCCCACCTGCCGGATCTCGACGGCCTCGAGGTCATGCGGCAGGCGCAGCGGCTCCCGCAGGCTCCGGACATCGTCGTCGCGACTGGCTCCGCAACGCCGGAGTCCACTCTGGTGGCCGCCGAGATGGGGGCGGCGGCGTATCTGGTCAAGCCCTTCGACCTCGCCCGCCTGGCGGAGCTGGTGGGCCGGCTCTGCGACAAACGCCGCCGCGTGCGCGAGAGCGACCAGCGGCCCGTCGCTCGGGAGCAGCAGCCGGACGAGATCGAGGTCGTCCTGGACATTGCCAAGGCCCTGGGCTCGACGCGCGAGCTCGCCTCCGTGCTGAAGGACATCGCGCGCAGAACGGCCCACGTCATGGGCGCCGAGCGCTGTTCGATCAGCGTCTTCAAGGAAGGCGGCATCCTGCCCGTCGTGTCCGAGTTCGCCGACGGCCACGTCGGCCCGGCCCGGCCGGGGAAGCTCGAGGGCCTGGCTGGGAAGGACATCGGGGAAGCGCCCGCTCTTCGGCTCGTGATCGAGCGGCGCAGCCCCGTGACGATCGACGACGTGGCGACGAGCGATCTGGCGCCCGATTCCTGGCGACGGGTCCTCAAGATGAAGTCCGTGCTGCTCATCCCTCTCCTGCGGAGCGACGAGGTCATCGGAATCTTGTCTCTGGACACCGTCACCGCGCGGCGCCGCTTCGCCGACCGCGACATCCGCCTGGCCGCGACGATCGCCAGCCATCTGACGCTGGCGATCGATAACGTCGAGTTCTTTCGACGGGCCGATGAGGAGCGGCGGCGGCTGGAGGTTCTGTACGACATCTCCCGCCGCCTGGCCGCTGTCCACGACACCGATCAGATCCTGACACTGATCGTCAACGAGGCCGAGCGGCTCCTGGGCGTCGAAGCCGCGGGGATCCGTCTCCTCGAGGGTGAGGACCTCGTCGTCCGGGCGCGGACCGAGTCGGCGGCGGCCATCATGTCGCGTCCGCGTCTCAAAGTGGGCGAGAGCCTGACCGGACAGGTGGTGGCCCAAGGCCGGCCGATCACGGTCGAGGACCTCGTCACCGACACGCGGTACGACCCGGCGCACAAGCGCGGCGCCCTGGCGCTGGGGTTCCACGGGTTCCTCGGTGTGCCCCTTCAGGTGCAGGGGACGGTGATCGGCGCCCTCAACGTCTATAGCCGGGGCCGCCGCCGCTTCACGCCCGACGAGATCTCGCTGCTCTCCGCCTGTGCCGACCAGGCGGCTATCGCCATCGAGAACGCCCGGCTCTACGACATCTCCCGGGCCCAGGTAAGCCGCATGCGGCGGCTGGCCGAGCTCAGCCAGCTCGTGACCTCCTCGCTGGACTTCCAGAAGGTCATGGATGTGGTGACACAGTCGGTGCTGGATCTGCTCCAGGCCGATCTGGTCCGCCTGTGGGTCGTCGACGAGGCCGGCGGGGTGCTGAGGATGGCAGCGTACAAGACGCGCGACGCCGCCGACATGGTCGAGGGCGGGGCGACCCCGATTCCGCTCGGGCGGGGAGTCCTGGGCTGGGTCGTCGAGCACCGGAGCAAGCGCTACTCCCCCAACCTGGCCGAAGAGGTCTTGATGGTCAACCGGTCGTGGGTGATCCAGCACGGGTATGTGGCCCACCTGGCGGTCCCCCTGATCGTCGGTGATCGCGCGGTCGGCGCGCTCTCCATGATGACCAAGACGGCGCGGCGGTTCACGCCGGACGAGGAGGAGCTGCTCGAGACCTTCGCGGCCAAGGCGGCGACGGCCATCGAGAACGCGCGCCTGCACGGCGAGACGGTGCGCCGCAGCCAGCAGCTCGACGCGCTCCTGAGCGCGGCGCGCGCCGTCATGGGCGGGCTCGACCTCCAGCGGGTGCTGGAGCGCATCATCGAGGAGGCGGCCCGCATCGCCCGGACTCCGCACGTGAAGGTCCTGCTGGTGGACAAGGCGGCCGGCGTTCTCCGGGTGGACGCCGTATCGGGGGCTCAGCTGCCGTCGGGGTACGAGCTGCCGCTCGACGCCAGCTATGCGGGAACCGTCGCCACCACCGGTGAGCCTCTGTTCGTCGCCGACGTCCAGGACGACCCGCGAAACCCGATCGCCCAGCGTGACCGCGAGCTGGGCATCTGCACGTTCCTCGGTCTACCCATCCGGAAGGGGGACGAGGTCCTGGGCGTGCTCGCCTTCAACACGACCGAGCCCCGCACCTACGGCCCCGAGGAGCTGACCTTCCTGGCCTCGTTCGCGGATCAGGCGGCGGTCGCCATCGACAACGCCCGGCTCTACGAGTCGCTGGAGCGCCGGCTCGGCCGCGTGCGCACGCTGAGCCGCCTGAACCAGCTCGTCTCCTCGTCGCTCGACATGGACGAGGTGCTGCGCGAGATCACGCTGGCGGCTGCTCACCTCATGGAGGCGACGCTCGCGTCCTTCTGGGTCGCCGACGAGACGCGGCGGACGCTGGAGCTGCTGGCCTTCTCCGACCCGATGCTGGGAGCCGACCTCCCGGTCAAGCGAATCACGTTCGCGGAAGGCGCCCTGGGATGGGTGGCGACGAATCGACAGACCGCCAACATCCCCGACGTGGCCGCCGACCACCGCGTGCTCTCCCAGGACTGGTGGAAGAAGCGCGGGCTCCACAGCTACCTCGCCGTCCCCGTCATCTTCGAGGGCTCGCTGTACGCCGTGCTGGCGCTGTACGGGCGCCGGCCCTTCCGGATCGAGCTGGACGACCGGGACCTCATCGACGGCTTCGTCGCCCAGGCCGCGGTGGCCATCAGGAACGCCAGGCTCTTCGCCGAGAGCGAGCGGCGTCGCTCCATCGCCGAGGCCCTGGCCGACGTGGGGCGCGCCCTGGCCCGGTCGCTGGACGTCGCCGTCATCAGCGAACGGATCGCGGAGAGCCTGCGCGGGCTGCTCCGCGCGCGATCCTCGGCGGTCTATCGCCTGGACGCCAAGTCCGGCGACCTGGTCGTCATGGCCGGCACCGGCATGCTGGCGACCATGTTCGAGCCCAACACCGTGCTTCCGGCGGGTAGCGTGGCCCACCTCGCGGTCGCGCAGCGCCGGCCGATCGCCACCTCCGACGTCCTCGACGACCCCCAGCTGGCGATCACCGCCGACGCCCGGGCGCGCCTGAAGCCGGATGCCCATCGATCGGCGCTGGCCGTGCCGCTGCTGGTCCACGAGACGGTGATCGGCGCCCTCGGCATCGGCGACGTCGAGGGCCGCCTGTTCGATGACGAGGAGCTCCGGCTGACCCAGGCCTTCGCCGACCAGGCCGCCATCGCCCTGGAGAACGCCCGCCTCTACGAGGAAGCCCACGCCCAGCGAAAGCAGCTGACACAGATCTTCGACTCCACCACCGACGGCATCATGTTCGTGCGCCCGGACGGGCGGATCGAGGCGGCCAACCGACGAGCCGCCGAGCTGCTCGGCATCGAGGACGACGCGGTCGTGGGCGCGGACCTCATCGGCCTCCTCGTGCGGCAGGCCGCCGCCGCCGAGGCCGACGATCTGTTCGCGGCGTCGCTCCGCTCGCTCTTCAACGACGTCGGCGGCGGCGAGGGCGATCTGACGATCGCCGCGCTCACGCGGGTGCTGCACTGGGTCGCCAAGCCCACGCGGGACGCCGCCGGCGACGTGGTGGGGCTGACGCTGACGCTGCAGGATGTGACGAAGGAGCGGGAGGTGAGCCAGATGAAGTCGGACTTCGTCTCCTTCGTCACCCACCAGCTCCGAACGCCACTCTCCGGCATCAAGTGGATGCTCGAGCTGGCCGGCCAGCAGGAACACATCCCCGCCGATACCCTGACCTACATCGAGGATGCCCATGGCGCCTCCGAGCGGCTCATCACGCTGGTCAACGACCTGTTGGATATCTCGCGCCTCGAGCGGGGACGGCTCGACGTACATCCACGGCCGACCGACTTGGCGGCGCTGACGGGGGAGGTGCTGGCCGAGGTGCGGCCGCTCGCCCAGGACAAGGGCCATCGCGTCTCCGTCTCGGCCCCGGCCGACCTGCCTCCGGTGCTCGCCGATCCGCGGCTGATGCGGCAGGTGATCCTGAACCTCGCCTCCAACGCCATCAAGTACACGCGGCCCGGTGGTGAGCTCGCCGTCCGGATGAGCCGCGAAGTGTCCTCGGTGCTGTGGGCGATCCAGGACAACGGCATCGGGATCCCCAAAGAGGCCCACCGTCGCCTGTTCGAGAAGTTCTACCGGGCCGACAACGTCTACACGATCGAAACGGAAGGCACCGGGCTCGGCCTGTACCTGGTGCGGTTGATCGTGGAGCGGTTCGGCGGGCGCGTGTGGTGTGAATCCGAGGAAGGCCAGGGCGCCACCTTCCTCTTCACCCTGCCACAGGCGGAGTCACACTAATGTCAACAGATGGAAAGCGAATCCTGCTGGTCGAGGACGATCGGTTCCTTCGCCGGGCCTGTGAGGCGAGCCTGCGGCAGCGCGGGTTCACCGTCATCTCGGCCATGGACGGCGAGGAGGGGCTGCGGCTGGCCCGGTCGGAGACGCCGGACCTCATCCTCCTCGACCTGCTCATGCCGAAGCTGCCGGGCCTCGAGGTCCTGCGAGCGCTGAAGGCGGATCCGGCCACCAAGCCCATTCCCGTCCTGGTCCTGTCCAACTCGTCCCGCGAGCAGGACGTGTCCGAGGTCATCAACCTCGGCGCCGTCGATTACTGGGTCAAGGCCAATCTCTCCCTGAAGGAACTGGGCGAACGCGTTTCGCGACTGCTGGAGAGATAGGCCGTCGGGCTTCGTGATAGGATCAACGTGCCATGGCGTGTATCCTCGGCGCGCTGATCCTGCTCCTCGCCGCCACCACCCCGGCGCCCGCCACCGATGACCCGCCGCTGAGGCCCCCGCCCGCGGCCCCGTCGGCCGAGTCCCGCTACAACGACGGCCTCTCGCTGGCCAGGGCCAGCGACTGGCGCGGCGCGGAACAGGCGCATCTCGAAGCGATCCGACTCAAGGCCGCGTTCTCGGAGGCGTGGAACGGCCTCGGCCACGTGCTCCGCAAGCAGAACCGCTACGACGAGTCGGTCCGCGCCTACCGGGAGGCGTTGCTGGCCGAGGCGATCCGAAAGGCGTCGGCGCCGCGCTGACGTTCCGCGCGGCCACCCGCCGATGTTCCGCTCGCGGCTGGCGACGAAGATCACGGTTCTGATCGTCGTCGTGCTCATCATCGGCTTCGGCGCCTCCACGGTCTGGACCATCCGGCGCGAGGCCGCGTTGCTCGTGGACCAGAACAAGATCGCCGCCCGCCGCCTCACCGCCTCGATCGTCGCCAGCATCGAGGGTGCCATGCTCGAGGAGCGGCCCGACGTGACGCGGATGGTGCTCCAGGAGCTGAGGGGCTCGTCACCCATCGAAGGGCTGATGATCTACCGCCGCAACGGCGTCGAGGCCTTCACCGACCTGGCCACGCTGGACGAGGTGAAGCGCAACGCCGACATCGCGCCGGACGTCCTGGCCAACATCCGCAAGATGCAGCGGCAGCCGGCGGCCACCATGAGCGGGCCCATGTTCCAGGCCGCCCTGGAGACGCGGCGGACCCAGGAGTGGCTCGACGTCAAGAAGGGCGTTCCGCTCTTCACGCTGCTCCATCCGATCCCGAATCAAGAACGGTGTCAGGGCTGCCACGGCAGCGATCACGCGGTCCGGGCCGTGGTCCAGGTCTCGACCTCGATGGAACCGGTGTTCGCGGAGGTCCGCCGCCACCGCAACCGCCAGATCTTCATCGCGGTGCTCACGATCGTGGCCGCCGGCGCCGTGCTGACGGTCGCCATGGGTCGGGTGGTGGTGCGGCCCATCAAGACGCTGGCCGCGGCCGCGCGCCGGGTCGGCGACGGGGACTTCGACGCGCGGGCGCCGGCCTCGTCCCCGGACGAGCTGGGCCGCCTCGGCGCGGCGTTCAACGAGATGACGAGCCGGCTGGCCCGAGCCTACGCCGACCTCGAAGGCAAGAACACCGAGCTGGCCACCGCCCTGCAGAATCTCCAGGAGTCGCGCCAGCGGCTGGCGCTGCTGGAGCAGCTCAAGGGCGAGCTCAGCAAGTTCGTGCCGGAATCCGTCAAGCGGCTGCTGGAGCGCAACCCGAACGCCACCGAGCTGGAGAAGCGGAGCGCGGAGGTTTCCGTCCTCTTCCTGGACATCGCCGGCTACACCACGCTCTCCGAGCAGATGGATGCGAAAAAGCTCAACCAGCAGGTCCAGCTCTACTTCACCAGCTTCCTGGAGATCGTCCAGCGGCACCACGGCGACGTGAACGAAACGGCCGGGGACGGGCTCATGGTCATCTTCCAGTCCGACCGCCAGGCCAGCGACCACGCGCTCAACGCCACCCAGGCCGCGGTCGCCATCCGCCAGAACACGGTCGCGCTGAACGAGGAGTATGGCGGCGTCTTTCCCGCGATCCAGCTCCATATGGGCATCAACTCGGGGGAGGCGCTGGTGGGCGCCACCAAGCTCGGCCAGCGCTGGACCTTCACGGCCACCGGCCCCACCACCAACGTCGCCGCGCGCTTCGCGGGATCCGCGCAGGCCGGGGAGATCGTGGTGGGACCGGCGACGGCCGAGCGGATCCGCCACCAGTTCGTCCTGGAGAGCCTCGGCGAGCGGACGTTCAAGAACGTGTCGCAGCCGATCCGCGTGTACCGCGTGATCCCCCCGGGCGTGTACGAGAGCGTCGTCTAGTGCCGTTCCAACTTGTTGATACTAAATCTGTCCACGAACGACGTACACGGTGCCTTCCTAGGCGCGAATAGTTGGAACGGCACTAGTGCCGTTCCAACTTGTTGATACTAAATCTGTCCACGAACGACGTACACGG
>DASYUQ010000182.1 GCA_036001065.1 Candidatus Methylomirabilota bacterium | reverse complement strand
CGAGCTTGCCGGCCAGGACGTACGCGACGAACACGACGGCGAGGAGCGGGAGGCTCGCCGCCGACGGACGGCCGAGGGTGGCCGCGAGGCTACGCATTCTGGACAGCTTACTTCTTCGCCCCCGGATCGCCTAGTGCCGTTTCAACTATTCGCGCCTAGGAAGGCACCGTGTACGTCGTTCGTGGACAGATTTAGTATCAACAAGTTGGAACGGCACTAGGGGGTTCGAAGGGGCCGCGCCTCAGAGCTCGATCTGGGCGCCCAGCTCGACGACTCGGTTGGGCGGGATCTTGAAGAAGTCGGTGACCGAGGCGCCGTTGCGGGCCATCAGATGGAACAGGCGCTTGCGCCAGGCCATCATCGGCCCCCGTCCCGTGGGCACCACGTGGGTGCGCCCCAGGTAGAACGTCGTCTGCTCGGGATCGACCGCGACGTGGTCGCAGCAATGCGCGACGATCTCGGGGACGTCAGGGTGCTCCATGAAGCCGTAATGGACGCGGACGCGGTAGAACCCCTGAGGCAGGGACTCGCTGGCCATCCGCCGCTCATCGTCCACTTCGGGGATCTCCTCCGTCACCACCGATAACAGGATGACCCGCTCGTGGAGCGCCTTGTTGTGGCGGAGGTGGTGCTGGAGAACCAGCGGCGCGCCCTCCACCTCGTTGGTGAGGAACACCGCGGTCCCCGGCACGCGCGGCGGCGGAACGCGCTCCAACTCGGCGATGAACTCGTCCAGCGGGATGGCGGCCCGCGATAGGACGCCGGTCAGCAGGCGGCTACCGCGGTTCCACGTCTCCATGAGGATGAACATGCCGCCGGCGATCGCCAGCGGCACCCAGCCGCCATCGCCGATCTTGACGGCGTTGGCGCCCAGGAAGGCCAGATCGATAGCCAGGAAGATCCCGGCCACCCCGACGGCGCGCCATCGGGACCAGCCCCAGCGGTCGCGCGCGATCACATAGAAGAGCAGGGTGGTGATCGCCATGGTGCCGGTCACCGCGATGCCGTAGGCGGCACCGAGCGCGCTGGAGGACTGAAAGGCGAAGACGATGAGGAGACAGCCGACCATCAGCGCGCGGTTGACGGCGGGAACGTAGACCTGACCGGCCTCGGACCGCGAGGTGTGCACGACCGTCAGCCGGGGGCTGAAGCGGAGCTGCACCGCCTGCCGGGTGAGCGAAAAGGCGCCCGAAATCAGCGCCTGCGACGCGATGATGGCAGCCAGAGTGGCGATCACCAGCAACGGGTACTGAAACCACGACGGCGCCAGAAGGTAGAACGGGTTCCGCACGGCCTCCGGCGAGCGCAGCAGCAACGCCCCCTGCCCGAAGTAGTTGAGCACCAGGGCCGGAAAGACGAGGGCGAACCAGGCCAGGCGGATCGGAGTCCGGCCGAAGTGGCCCATGTCCGCGTACAGCGCCTCCGCCCCCGTCACGGCCAGCACGACGGCGCCCAGCGCCAGGAACCCCCGCCAGCCGTGCTCGGCCAGCAGCCGGGCGCCGTACCAGGGATTGAGCGCGGCCAGGATCTCGGGCACGCGGGCGATCTCGACCGCCCCCAGGACGGCGATGGTAACGAGCCAGGCCAGCATGACGGGCCCGAAGATGCCACCCACGCGGGCCGTTCCGCGGTGCTGGACCAGGAACAGACCGACCAGGATGACGGCCGAGGCGGGCACGACGTACGGCGCGAAACCGGGGGCGGCGATCTCGAGACCCTCCGTGGCGCCCAGGACGGAGATCGCCGGGGTGATGACGCCGTCGCCGTAGAGCAACGCGGCCCCGAACAGACCGATGGCCAGGAAGACTCGCCGCTGCGGGCTCCGGTCGCGGCGGCGCGTCAGCAGGACGAGCGCGAGCAGGGCCAGGATGCCGCCCTCGCCGCGGTTGTCGAGCCGCATGATGAAGACGACGTACTTCATGCTGACGATCAGAATGAGCGACCATGAGATGAGGGAGAGCACGCCGTACACGGCGGCGGCCGTCGGCGCCAGCCCGTGCTGGGGGTTGAAGCATTCGCGGAAGGCATAGAGAGGGCTGGTGCCGATGTCGCCATAAACGACGCCGAGCGCCGCCAGCGAGAGGGCGGCGAGCCGCCGCGGCCCGTCCTTCTCCGCACCAGGCCTGGTGGCCTGCGCGGGGCGCCCGCGTATGGGGGGCTTGGCCACAGTTCTGTCGTCGGCTCCTGTCAACCTCGTGCCAACCGGGGCTCGCCAACCTCCGCCCTGCCCGGGTAAACTTGCGCCATCCCCGTCGGAGGGCATGAATGGCGAAGCAAGCAAAAGTCTACCGCACCGAGCTCAGCCCGCTGAGCTTTCTCACGCGCAACGCGTACGTCTTTCCCGACAAGACGGCCGTCGTGCACGACC
>DASYUQ010000181.1 GCA_036001065.1 Candidatus Methylomirabilota bacterium | reverse complement strand
TCGAACTCCTCGGGCCCGATGCCCGTCCCCATCGCCGAGATGAGGAGGCGGATCTCGTTGTGGGAGAGGACCTTGTCGTAGCGGGCCTTCTCCGCGTTGATGATCTTGCCGCGCAGCGGCAGCACGGCCTGGGTCCGCCGGTCGCGCCCCTGCTTGGCAGAGCCGCCGGCCGAGTCGCCCTCCACGATGAACAGCTCCCGGTGCTGGGGCTCGCGCTCGGAGCAGTCGGCCAGCTTCGCGCTCAGGCCCTCGTCGTCCACGCCCTTCTTGCGCGTGAGCTCGCGCGCCTTGCGCGCCGCTTCGCGCGCCTGGGCCGCCCGCACGCACTTCTCCACGATCTTCCGGGCCGTGGTGGGATCTTCTTCGAAGGCCTCGGCCAGCTTGTCGTTGACGATCTGCTGGACGAGCCCCTTGATGTCGGTGTTGCCGAGCCGGGCCTTCGTCTGTCCCTCGAACTGCGGCTCGGGCAGCCGCACCGACACCACCGCGGTGAGGCCCTCCCGGACGTCATCGCCGGTGACCCCGCCCTTGAACCCTTTCAAATAGCCGTTGGCTTCGGCGTAGCTCGAGATGCGCCCGGTCACGGCCGCCCGGAACCCGGTGAGGTGCGTGCCCCCCTCGCGGGTATTGATGTTGTTGGCGAAAGCGAAGACGGCCTCCTGATAGCCATCGTTGTACTGCAGCGCCACCTCGACCTCGGTATCGCCCTTCTTGCCCTCGAAGTAGAGCACCTTGGGATGAATGGGCGTCTTGTTCTGGTTGAGGTGCTTGACGAACTCGACGATGCCGCCCTTGTAGAGGAAGGTGTGGCTGCGCCCGTCCCGCTCGTCCTCGATGACGATCTTCAGCCCACGATTGAGGAACGCCAGCTCGCGCAGGCGGTTCGAGAGCGTGTCGAAGGAGAAGCTCGTCTCCTCGAAGATCTTCGGGTCGGGCTTGAAGTGGATGATGGTGCCGTGCTTGGTGGTCTTCTCGCCCTCCGTGAGCTCGGTGACGGGGACGCCGCCGTGCTCGTAGCGCTGGGTCCAGACGCGCCCGTTGCGGCGGATCTCGACCTCCAGCCACTCGCTGAGCGCGTTCACGACCGACACGCCGACGCCGTGGAGCCCGCCGGAGACCTTGTAGGCCGAGTGCCCGAACTTGCCGCCGGCGTGGAGCGTCGTCAGCACCACTTCCGCCGCCGGCCTGCCCGTCTCCTTGTGGAGATCGACGGGGATGCCGCGGCCGTTGTCACCGACCGAGCAGGAGCCGTCGGAGTGCAGGATGACCTTGATGCTGTCGCAGTGCCCGGCCAGCGCCTCGTCGACCGAGTTGTCGACCACCTCGTAAACGAGGTGGTGCAGGCCGTAGGCGCTGGTGTCGCCGATGTACATGGCGGGGCGCTTGCGAACGGCCTCCAGCCCCTCCAGGACCTTGATGTCGCTGGCCGTGTACGTGTCGGCGCTCATATTCCCGGAGGGGAGCTACGCCCCCCTTCCGGACCTCCCCCCGTGGGATTGCGCGGCAGAGCCGGCGCTCGATCAGGCCGATGAGAAAGCCCGCTCATGCTGCCGCCACCTCGCCTTCCGTCACGATCCAGCGCGCGCCGGGACCGGCCGGCAGCGGCTCGGGCGAAGTCAGGAAGACCTGCTCGGCCGTCTCGATCTCGCAGAGCACAGTCTGCCGCACCTGCGGATCCAGCTCCGAGAGGGCGTCGTCGAGGAGGAGCACCGGCGTGGTGCCGACCGCTTCCCTGATGGGCAGCACTTCCGCGAGGCGGAGCGCCAGCGCGAGGAGACGCTGCTGGCCGCGGGAGCCGTAGGCGCGCGCATCCACGCCGTCCAGCTCGATCGCGAGGTCATCACGGTGAGGACCGACCAGCGTCTGACCACGCTGTAGCTCGGCCGCCCGCGCGCGCTCGAGGGCCGCCAGAAAGGCGGCGGGCTCGGTCGCCTCTCCCAGCGAGGCGCGATAGCGGATTTCCACCTTATGACTTCCCCCCGCCAGGTTCGGGTAGATCCGCGCGATCTCGGTCTGGAGCGCCGCCGTGGCGCGGCGACGCCGGTCGATCAGCTCCATGCCCACGGTGGCCAGCTGCTCGTCCCAGGGCGCTAGCCGCGCCGCCAGCGCCGTCTCGGACACGCGCTGCTGGAGGAGATGGTTCCGCCGCGCGAGGATCTGCCGGAACCGGCCGAGCGCCGCCCGATGACTGGCGTACAGCCGCGCGGCGAATCCGTCGAGGAAGCTCCGTCGCGCCGCCGGCCCGCCGTGGAGGATTTCCAGATCCTGCCATCCGAACGCCACCGCGCGGGCCCACGGGCAGTCCTCCCCCGCCCCGCACCAGACACCGTTGTCCAATCGCCGGATCGTCCGGCGCACCGTCCTGGCGCCATCCGCCCGCCGTAGCTCACCGGCGACAGAGGCCTCCTCGGCACCCCAGCGCGGAATGTCTCCAACGCGCGCGGTACGGAACGAGCGGCCGGTCAGGAGAAATCCGAGTGCTTCGAGGAGGTTTGTCTTGCCCCGGGCGTTGGCCCCGGTCAGGAGATTCAGCCGTGCTGAGGGACTCCAAGAGAGGGTGCGATGATTACGAAATTCAAGCGTTTGTATCCATCCAATTTGCACCCTCTAGCACCTCGATTCAGGGCGAAAAACCTCGCTAAATACGCATGGGCATTATAACACAGCAGTACCCCTCATCCTGAGCGCCTCTGAGCACGCCCGGGCTCAAACCATCCTTGAATTCGAAGACGACGTCGTCGTTTTCCATCGGCGCCAGCGCCTCGAGGATGTAACGCGAGTTGAAGCCGATGGCGACCTCGCCTCCGCTGTAATCGACCTCCAGCATCTCCTCGGCCTCGCCCATGTCGTGGCTGGCCGCCGAGAGCGTGAGCGATCCCGGGGTGAGCACGAGCCGCACCGGCTTGTTCCGCTCCTCGGCCATGACCGACACGCGTCGCAGCGCTGCGGCCAGGGCCGGACGCGCGATCGCCAGCCGCCCGGGTTGGTTGCGCGGCACCACCGCCTCGTAGTTCGGGAACTGTCCCTCGATGAGCCGGGCCGTCATCACGAAGTTGGGCATCTGCATCACGAACTGGTTCTCCGTGATCGCGATCTGGACGTCCTCCGTCCCCCCGAGGACCCGCATGATCTCGGCGACCGCCTTGCGGGGGACGATGCCCGTCACCCCGCCCAGCCCGTGCCCGATGCCGCGGGTCGAGACCGCGAGCCGATGGCCATCGGTGGCCACGAACCGCACCTCCTTCGGCTGGATTACGAAGAGGACGCCATTCAGCGCAAAGCGGCTCTCGTCGTGGGAGACGGCGAAGACGGTCTGGGAAAGCATCTCCCGCAGGGTCTTCGCTTCCATCGTGAGCCAGGCCCGCGGGGCCGCCGGAACGACGGCGGGAAAATCGTCAGGCGGCATCCCGACCAGACGGTAGTTCACGCCGCCGCACCGGAGCGTGACCGCCGCGTTGTCACCAACCTTCAGGCTGAGGCTGGCCGCCGGCAGCTCCTTCACGATCTCGGAAAGCTTCCGGGCCGATACTGTGATCGCGCCCTTGGTCGCCACGCGCGCAGGAACGGACACGCGGGCGCCGACCTCGAGGTCCGTCGCCGTAAGACGCACGGTCTCCCCGTCGGCCTCCAGCAGCACGTTGGCCAGGATCGGCAGGGTCTGCCGCGGCTCGACGATGTTGTGGACCATCTGCAGTCCCTTGAGGAACGCGTCACGCTCGAGAACTACGTCCATGAAGGTTCTCCCGTTTTAAAAGAGAAAGAAAGACAACAGCGTAGTCGGAGTAGCCGTCAAACGGTGTGGATAGGGCTCGGGACGGGAAAGGCTCGGTGCCACCGGCGTTTCTCGGGCACGCCCGGTGGGGATAAGCGGGTGGACGGCAGCGGCGGCGCTGTGGATCACAACTGGACCCCCTGGATAAGTCCCTCGATGGTCTTGCGAAGTTTGGGGTCATCCTGCATGAGCGTCTGGATCTTGGTCACCGCGTGGAGAACCGTGGTGTGGTCCTTGCCGCCGAAGGCCCGTCCCACCTCGGCCAGCGAAGCGTGGGTGAGATGGCGCGCCAGGAACATGGCGACCTGGCGGGGGAAGGCCACGGCCTTGGTGCGGGTCTTGGCCTTGAGGTCGGAGAGCTTCACGCCGAACACGTCGCAGACCTTACGCTGGACCTGCTCGATCGTGATGATCCGCTCCTCCTCGCCCCAGAGGTCGGCCAGGACCTCCTGGGCGAGGTCGACGCTCATCTCGCGCCCGGTGAGCGCGCAGAAGGCGATCATCCGCGTGAGCGAGCCCTCCAGCTCCCGGATGTTGGACTTGATCCGCCCGGCGATCAGGTAGGCGACGTCGTCGGGCAGCCGGACCCGTTCGAGGGCCGCCTTCTTCTTGAGGATGGCCACGCGCGTCTCGAAGTCGGGCGGCTGGATGTCGGCGATCAGGCCCCACTCGAAGCGCGAGCGCAGGCGTTCCTCGATCTCGGGGATCTCCTTTGGCGAGCAGTCGCTGGAGACGATGATCTGCTTCCGGGACTCGTAGAGGTCGTTGAAGGTGTGGAAGAACTCCTCCTGCGTCCGCTCCTTGCCCGAGATGAATTGGATGTCGTCGATGAGGAGCAGGTCGATCGTCCGATAACGCGCCCGGAACTCCGCGGTGCGATCGTAGCGGATCGCGTTGATGAGTTCGTTGGTGAAGCGTTCCGACGAGAGATACACGACCGTCAGGCCAGGGAAGAGGTGGACCGACTGGTGACCGACCGCGTGCAGGAGATGGGTCTTGCCGAGGCCGACCCCGCCATAGATGAAGAGAGGGTTGTAGGCCCGGGACGGCAGCTCGGCCACCGCCTGGCAGGCCGCCTGGGCGAACTGGTTCGAGGACCCGACGACGAAGGTGTCGAACGTGTAGCGGGGGTTGAGCCCCTCGCTCCGTCCCCCGCCCGGGCTGGCGTGACCCGGCGTCTGGGACATCGGGCTGTCCATGGCCGGCGGCGGGGTCTCGTCGACGACGATGGAGATGCGCGGGTGGCCTCCGACGCACTCCTGGGCGGCGAGCTGCAGGGTTTCGAGATGGTGCTGGGCCAGCCAGTCCCGGGAGAACCTGTTCGGGGCACCGATCCGGAGGTGGTCACCCTCTACCGCCATGAGATGGCAGGGGCGGATCCAGGAATCGAGCACCGCCGGGGGCAGCCGCCGCCCGGCAGCCTCGAGAAGGCGCGCCCAAAGGCTATCTAACACAGCGCGAAACCTAACTTACACACACAGTTATCCACACGTGTGGATAGCCGTGCGCATCTCCAGGCAGGAATATCCGGGCTGAAGCCGACGAACATCAGGAGCCAATACGTCACCCGACCGAGCTTTCAAGGATGGCGAAACTTAGCACACGGAAAAACCGGGTCGCAAGGGGCTTGGCCATTTGACTTGCCCGCGCGCGATGCCTACACTACTTCGGCTCTACGACCGGAAAAGGGAGCGGCGTTCATGAAGCGGACGTTTCAGCCGAATCAGCGCCGACGCAAGAAGACGCACGGCTTCCGCGCGCGCATGAAGACCAAGGGTGGCCGGAAGGTTCTCAAGCGCCGGCGGGCCAAAGGCCGGAAACGGCTGACCGTCTAACGGGCCGCTTCCCTCGCAGCGAGCGGTTGACCAGCAGCGCCGAGATCCAGGCGCTCTTCGAGCAGGGCAAGCGAATCGATCGACTGGCGCTGACTATACTCTGGAGTGCTGCAGGGCGGCCGCGGCGGGTGGGCTTCGCCGTGACCCGCCAGATCCGCGGCGCCGTGCGGCGCAACCGGGCCCGGCGCCGGCTCAAGGAGGCGTTTCGGGCGGCGCGCGATGCCGCCCCCGGACGGGTCACGCTGGTCGTCATCGCCAAGCGTGGCGCGCTCGACGAGTCACTCCCGGTACTCACCGCCCAACTTCGGGACGCGCTCGGGGCGATCCCCGGAATGAGGACACCCGCGTGACGCTGGCGACACGCGCTGCCTTGGTCGCAGTGGGCGCGTACCAACTGCTCGGTTCGCCCTTTCTGGGAAGGCACTGCCGGTTCGCGCCCACCTGCTCGGAATACGCGCGGGGGGCCCTGATCGACCATGGAGCCCGGCGGGGCGCCTGGCTCGCGCTCCGCCGGCTGCTCCGCTGTCACCCGTTTCATCCGGGAGGATACGACCCGCCGCCGCCCGCGCGGCCTCGCCCAGCGTGACGATGGAAAAGCGAGCTGCCCTGGCGTTCGCTCTGAGCATCCTCCTGCTGGTCGCGTACCTCTGGGTCCAGGAGAGGTTCTTTGCGCCCAGCCCACAGCAAGAGCGCTCGACCTCCAGCCGCGAGCCCGTACCGGTCTCCCCTTCCCCGACCGCGCCGGCCGCCGCCCGGCAGCCCATCGTCCCGGCGCCCGCCCCGGGCCCGGCGGAGGCCCCTGCTCGCCAGGCCACCGGGCCGCCCGCGCCTCAGCGGACGGCCACCGTCGAATCGCCCCTTTACCGCGCGGTGGTGAGCAGCGCGGGAGGCAAGCTACAGGACTGGACGCTCAGGTATCGCGGTGACAAGCCGATGGTCGTCATCGGAGAGCTGGGCCCGGCTGGGCTCGTCGTGGGTCCGGCCGAGGGCACCTCCGGCGATCCCCTGCCCATGACCGTGCGCCCCGACGCCTTGGTGCTGCAGCCGAGCCGGCCGACCGGGGAGCTGCTGCTGACGGGCGAGGCCGGCGGCCTCAAGATCAGCGAGACGCTGCGATTCCGCGCCGACACCTACACCATCGACGCGCTCCTCCGTGTCGAGAATCCTTCGAGGTCGCCACGGACCTTCGCGCTCGCGCTTCCCTGGATCTTCCGGCATTCCCCGAAGGCACCGTCCGAGAGATTCTCCGGACAGCGCCCTGCGGAAGTCGTGTGGTCGACGGGCGGCCAGGTCGAGCGGGTGGACGATCTTTCCGCTGTGGGCACGCACGTGATCGATGGGGCGTGGGTCGCCCTGGGCAGTACGTGGTATCTGGCGGCGCTCATTCCGAAGACATCCGGCTTCAAGCTGGTGGCGGCCGGCGACACGAGGAATGAGGGAGGCAAGAACGGTGAGTACCGCGTGACGATTGCGGCGCGCGCGACGGCGACCCTGACCCCAGGCCAGGCCTGGGAGGGCCACGTGGTGATGTACGTCGGGCCGAAGGAGTACGACCGGCTGGAGGCGAACGGGCTCGAGGGCACCTTGAACTTCGGTGGCTTTCCCCTCCCCCGCCGGTATGGCGGCCTTCCCATGGAATGGCTCGGCGTGCCGATTCTCAAGCTGATGAACTGGCTCCACCGGTACGTCGGCAACTACGGCGTCGTCATCATCATCCTCACGGTCATCTCGAAGGTCCTCTTCTATCCGCTGACCGTGAAGAGCATTCGGTCGATGAAGGCGATGCAGACGCTGCAGCCGCAGGTCAATCAGCTGCGGAGCAAGTACAAGAGCGATCCGCGTAAGCTCCAGGAGGAGACGCTGGCGCTCTACCGCAAGTACAAGGTCAACCCGATGGGCGGCTGCCTGCCGATGGTCGCGCAGGTCCCGATCTTCTATGCGCTCTACCTCGCGCTGTCCGTCTCGGTCGAGCTGCAGAACGCGCCCTTTCTCTGCTTTTTCCGCGCCCCGTCCTGGGTGCCGGGGATCGGTGGCGCCCACCTTTGGGTGTGCGATCTGGCCAGTCAAGACCCGACCTACGTGCTGCCGATCCTGATGGGCGTGTCGATGTTCGTCCAGCAGAAGATGACGCCTACCACCGGCGACCCCCGGCAGGCCAAGATGATGCTGGTGATGCCGTTCGTCTTCACGTTCATGTTCCTGAACCTGCCCTCGGGGCTCGTGCTCTACTGGTTCGTGTCCAACGTGCTTCAGATCCTCCAACAGTGGTGGATGGAGCGGTCGCGGGCAGGTCGCCCCGGAAAGGAGGCCGCGGGGGCGTGAGGCCGGCCGCTCTCTCGAGGGCGCGAGCAGGGAGAGGCCGACTGGTGGTTGTTGCCCGGAGCCTCTCGTGAGGAGCGCCCAGTCCAGGCTGAGCGAAGGAGCGGGAAAGATTCTCGGGCGGCCGCTGAGCCCCGCAGAGTCCACTAAGTTCAGTAACTACATGTATTTACTGACTAAATGGGGCTCAGTTCACCGCCTTGTTGGATCGACGGATCCCTTGTGGATTGTCGAGACCCTCTTCCTCGACAGCCTCCTCTATCTTCGGGTTCTCCCCCCGCAGCTTCAAGCCGTGATGGATCTCGGAGCAGGTGCAGGACTACCCGGGCTTCCGATCAAGATCGTACGATCTGAAATCCGTCTGACTTTGGTCGAGCCCCTCCAGCACCGGGTTTCGTTTCTTTCGACCGCGATCAGGGAACTCGGGCTCTCAGAGGCTCGGGTTGTGAACGCCCGAGCCGAGGACCTAGGGGAAGAATTCCTGGCGGCGTTCGACGCGGTGGTGATGCGGTGTGTCGCGCGACCTGACGCAGCGCTTCGCCTGGCGGGGAGGTTCGTAGCTCCCGGGGGGGTCGCCGTCGTGTCTGGTCCGCCTCGTGAGCATGCCCTCCGTCAAGGGCGCTGGGTCACGGTCCCCGGCATCACATCGGGAAAGGTTAGACGGTTCGCTCTTCTTTCTCGGCCCAACCCCTGAATGTTGGCCGTGGAACATGTGAGGCGCGACGGAAATGTATACACTTGACTAGTAATGTTGGTCGTGGAACACTTCGCCGACCCCTTTCATGGATGCTTTTGACCTCGGCTATGTTATTGGCCTGATCGTAGGCGAAGGCAGCTTTACCGGGGATCGCCGAGATGGGTGTCTTACGGTCAAGCTCCACGAGGAGGACCCGGAACCTTTGGAAAGGCTGAAGCAGGTCTTCGGCGGAAGGGTTTATGGACCGTATGCCCACTAGGGGCGTCGCTACCGTGTCTGGATGCTTTGCGCAAGCCACGTCAGCTTGAGGCGTGGGCGGCGAGGTACGGCTTTGTCAGCCGGCGCAAAGCGCTCTCACGCACTTGCACCAAAGAGGCGGATCAATCGGTAGGACCATCGCGGTCGTAAACCAGAAGGGAGGCGTGGGCAAGACCACGACCGCGGTCAACGTCGCCGCGGGGCTCGCGCTGGCCGAGCGCCCTACCCTCCTCGTCGACCTCGACCCACAAGGTAACGCGACCACCGGGCTGGGGGTCGAGAAGTCCGGCCTGAACCCGACGGTCTACCACGCCCTCCTCGGCAGTGAACCCGTCGACAAGGCCGTCCGCCAGACCGGTCTTCAGGCCCTTCACCTGTTGCCCTCGGACATCGACCTGGTCGGGGCCGAGATCGAACTCGTTGGACTGGAACGCCGGGAGCATCGGCTACGGGATACCCTCACGACGATTCTCGCCCGCTACGAGTTCATCATTGTCGATTGCCCGCCCTCGTTGGGCCTGCTCACCATCAACGCGCTCGCGGCCGCTGATCGGGTGCTCGTCCCGCTCCAGTGCGAGTTCTACGCGCTCGAGGGGCTTGCCCACCTCCTCAAGACGATCAAGCTGGTCCGCGAGCGGCTGAATCCGGCGCTCCGCGTCCTGGGGATCGTCCTGACGATGTTCGATGGGCGGACGAGTCTCGCGTTGCAGGTTCGCGACGAGGTGCAGAGATATTTCCCGGGCGAGATCTTTGAGACGGTCATCCCGCGCAACGTGCGGCTCAGCGAGGCGCCGAGCCACGGCAAGCCCGTCATGCTCCACGATCTGCGCTCCAGCGGAGCGATCGCATACCTCGAGCTGACGAAGGAGGTCCTCCAGCATGAATAAACGTGGGCTCGGGCGCGGCCTGGACGCGCTGCTCGGCTCGGCCTCCTCGTCCACCGAGTCGTTGACAGAGATCCCAGTCGATCAGATCGACGCCAACCCCCGGCAGCCGCGCAGGGCCTTCGATCCAGCGTCGCTCGACGAGCTGGCGAAGTCGCTGAAGAGCGCGGGGATGATTCAGCCCGTCGTCGTCCGGCGGACGCCGGAGGGTCGCTGGCAGCTCATCGCCGGCGAGCGCCGCTGGCGCGCGGCGCGCCAGGCGGGGCTCGAGCGTATTCCCGCCGTCGTAAGGGAGGCGACGGACGCCGAGAGTCTCGAGCTGGCGCTGGTGGAGAACCTCCTCCGGGAGGACCTCAACCCGATGGAGGAGGCGGACGCGTATCAGCAGATCGTCACGGAGTTCGGCTGGACCCAGGAGGAGCTCGCCCAGCGGGTGGGGCGCGATCGCAGCACGATCGCCAACTGTCTGCGACTGCTCAGGCTGCCGCGGCCGATCCAGGAGGATCTGCGCGCCGGGCGGCTCACGATGGGCCACGCGCGCGCGCTGCTTTCCTTGACGGACCCCGCGGAACAGTTGAAGCTGAGGGACGAGATCCTCGCCCACTCCTGGTCCGTGCGGGCGACGGAAGAGGGCGTCGAGAAGCGACGCGCGCTGCCCTCGCCGGCGCGCCGGCGCTCGGTGGAGCTGGCGGCGCTCGAGGAGGCGATGCAGCGCGCGCTCATGACGCGCGTGAAGATCCGGGGCACCGAGCGTCGGGGCCGGATCGAAATCACGTACGCGACCCCGGACGAGCTGGAGCGTCTGGCGGCGACTTTCGGGATCCGAGTCTGAGGCGATGAGAGAGCGCATCGTAGTAGCCATGAGCGGGGGAGTGGATTCCTCCGTCGCGGCGGCGCTCCTGGTGGAGCAGGGGTACGACGTCGTCGGCGTCACGCTGCGCGTCTGGCCCTGGCAGGAGGCCGCGGATCCCGCGCAGCGCTTCGGCAGCTGCTGCGGCACCGAGGCGACCGACGACGCCCGTCGGGTCGCGCGGGCGCTCGGCATTCCGCACTATCTCCTCAACGCCGAGGCCGAGTTCGGTCGGGCCGTCATCGACCGGTTCGCGGACGACTATCGCGCCGGGCGAACTCCTGTTCCGTGTGTGGCCTGTAATAGTGAACTAAAGTTCGGATCACTCCTTCGGCGCGCTGCCGCCTGGGACGCCACTGCCGTCGCCACCGGACACTACGCGCGGGTGACGCGCGACGGCGCGACGGGACGCCACCTGCTCTGGAGAGGGCGCGACGTCCGCAAGGACCAGACCGACTTTCTGTGGCCGCTCACGCAGGCCCAGCTGGCGGCCGCGCGCTTTCCCGTGGGCGACCTGACGAAGGATGAGGTGCGGGCCTATGCGCGCCGCCTGGGGCTGGCCACGGCGGACAAGCCCGAGAGCCAGGAGATCTGCTTCGTGCCCGATGACGACTACCGCGGCTTCCTCAGGCGCCGCGATCCAGACGTCTTCCGAGCCGGCGCCATCGTCGACCGGCGCGGGACCGTGCTCGGCACCCACGGCGGCCTGGCGAACTACACGATCGGCCAGCGGAAGGGGCTGGGGCTGGCCACCGGCCGGTCACTCTACGTCCTTGACCTCGATCCCGGCACGAACACGGTGACCGTCGGGGCCGCCGCGGACCTGGAGCGGACGCGCCTCAGCGCGCGCTCCGTGAATTTCATCGCGTGCGAGCGGCCGAGGGAGCCGCTTCGCGTGGAGGCGAGGATCCGCCACAACCACGCCGCGGCGCCGGCGTCGGTGCGCGCCCTCCCGGACAGTGCGGCGGAGGTGGTCTTCGACGTGCCGCAACGGGCGGTCACGCCCGGGCAGTCGGTCGTCTGGTACCGGGGCGACCTCGTGATCGGGGGGGGCATCATCACGCGCTGAGAGCGGCGACACGGTTGAGTTGACGCGCGACGCGTCGCGTGATAGTTTTCACAATCGCTTGTGCGTGACCCGGTGATCTGATTCGGCGGCTCGACGGGGAGACCTCCTCATGCATCAGGGACGACGCCTGTGGCTCGGCGGGCTCGTGTGCGCCGTCGTCGTGCTGGGACCCGAAGCGCTGTGGGCGGCGAGCCAGGAAGGCGACCACGGCGGGGGGCTGATCAACCTCGACAAGTCGCTGATCGTCCAGTTCGTCAATTTCCTCATTCTGCTGGCGATCCTCTGGCGGCTCTTCTACCGGCCGTTCCTGGCCAAGATGGAAGAGCGCACGGCGGCGATCAAGAAAGCGTTGGAGGAGGCCCAGGCCGCGCGCGCCGCCGCGGCGCGCCAGCAGGAGGAGAACGAGGCCCGCCTGCGGCAGGCCCACGCCGAGGCGGCGGCGATCCACCAGCAGGCCCTCAAGGAAGCGGGCGAGGAGCAGCGGCGGCTGGTCGATGCCGCCCGGAAGGAAGCGCAGCGGCTCGTGGAGTCGGCGAAGGCGCAGACGGACGCCGACATTCGCCGGGCCCGGGAAGAGTTGCGCCGGGAGGTGGCCGAGCTGTCCACCGCGGTGGCGGAGAAGCTGATCCGGAAGAGCCTGCGCGACGACGACCACCGGCGCATCGTCGACGACGCCATCGCCCGCCTCGCACGGTGAAGTCGGGCCGGGCCGCCGCCAAGCCGTACGCGCGCGCGCTCCACGATCTCGCCACGGAGCGCAACCAGACCGACGCCATCGCCCGCGAGCTGGAGGCGGTGGCGGAACTGGTCGCAGGCGAGCCGCAGTTGCACGCCTTCTTCGCGCGGCCCTGGGTGTCGGCCTCGGCCAAGCAGGCCGTGGCGGTGGAGCTGGCAACGCGCCTGGAGCTCTCGCCGCTGGCGCGCGACTTCGTCGCGCTGGTCGCGTGCCAGGGGCGGGCGGACCATCTCCAGGCGATTGCCGCCGCCTACCGCGACCTGGTGGACGAGGACCGGGGCCGGGTGCGCGCTCGGGTGCGTACGGCGGTGCCGTTGACTCCGAGCGAGCGCGAGCAGCTCCAGCAACGGCTCGGTCGGGCGCTGAACGGCAAGCAGGTGCTGCTGGAAGAGGTCGTGGACGACCGACTGCTCGGCGGATTCATCACCGAGGTCGACAGCTTCATCGTGGACGGGAGCCTGGACGGGCAGCTCGCCCGGCTGAAGGAGCGGCTCGCGCGCGGCTAGGCGATTCGAGGTCACAGAGAGGGCAGCGATGATCAAGGCGGGAGAGATCAGCGAGCTCATCAAGCGCCAGCTGGCGGGCTACGAGGCCGAGATCGACCTCCAGGAGGTCGGCCGCGTTATCGAGGTCGGCGACGGCATCGCGCGCATCTACGGCCTGGAGAAGGCGATGGCGGGGGAGCTGCTTGAGTTCCCCGGCGACGTCGTGGGCATGGTCCTCAACCTCGAGCAGGATCAGGTGGGGGCGGTGCTCCTCGGCGAGGACAGGCTGATCAAGGAAGGCGACATCGTCAAGCGCACGAACCGGATCGCCCAGGTCCCCGTGGGCGAGGCCCTGATCGGGCGCGTCGTCAACGCGCTGGGGCAGCCGGTGGACGGCAAAGGCCCCATCAACACCACGGAGGCCCGGCCGATCGAGCGCTACGCGCCCGGCGTGGTGGACCGCCGCTCGGTGAAGGAGCCGCTCCAGACCGGGCTCAAGGCGATCGACTCGATGATCCCGATCGGGCGCGGCCAGCGCGAGCTGATCATCGGCGATCGCGGGACCGGCAAGACCGCGATCGCCGTCGACACGATCATCAACCAGAAGGGCCAGGACGTCTTCTGCTTTTATGTCGCCGTCGGGCAGAAGCGCTCCACCGTGGCTCAAGTGGTCAAGGTCCTCGAAGACGCTGGAGCGATGAGCTATACGACCGTTGTTGTGGCCTCGGCCTCCGAGCCGGCGCCGCTCCAGTACATCGCTCCCTACGCCGGGGTGACGATGGGGGAGTACTTCCGCGACTCCAAGCGCCACGCGCTGTGCATCTACGACGACCTCTCCAAGCACGCCGCGGCCTACCGGCAGCTCTCGCTGCTGCTCCGACGGCCGCCCGGACGCGAGGCGTATCCCGGTGACGTTTTCTATCTGCACTCTCGCCTGCTGGAGCGCGCGGCGAAGCTCAACGACACGTTGGGCGCCGGCTCGCTCACCGCGCTGCCGATCATCGAGACCCAGCTGGGGGACGTCTCGGCCTACATCCCGACCAACGTCATCTCCATCACCGACGGCCAGATCTACCTCGAGGGCGACCTCTTCTATGGCGGCATCCGGCCGGCGGTGAACGTCGGTCTCTCGGTCTCGCGGGTCGGCGGCTCGGCGCAGCTCAAGGCGATGCGCCAGGTGGCCGGCAAGCTCCGTCTCGACCTCGCGCAGTATCGCGAGCTGGCCGCCTTCGCCCAGTTCGGCTCGGACCTCGACCGGGCGACCCAGGCCCAGCTCGCGCGCGGCCAGCGCATGGTGGAGATCCTCAAACAGGGGCAGTACCAGCCCCTCCCGGTGGAAAAGCAGGTCGCGATTATCTTCGTGGGGACGCAGGGCCTGCTGGACGACCTCCCGGTGGACGCCGTTCGGGGATTCGAGGAGTTCTTCTACGGCTGGCTCGAGCGCAAGCAGCCCGGCATCCTCGCCGAGATCCGGGACAAGAAGGAGATCGGCGATGCGCTGCGGGCCGAGCTCACGAAGGCCGTGACCGAGGCCAAGGCGGAGTTCGTGGCGGCCAAGGGGATCAAGGCGGCGTAAATGGCGACGCTGCGGGACATCCGGCGACGGATCCGGTCCGTCCAGTCCACGCAGAAGATCACGCGCGCCATGAAGCTGGTGGCGGCGGCGAAGCTGCGCCGCGCCCAGGAGCGCATCCTGACCGCGCGGCCTTACGCCGGCAAGATGGCTGAGCTGCTCGGCAATCTCGTGTCGGCGGCGGGGAGCGACGGCGCGCCGCATCCGCTGCTCGAGCGGCGCGAGGGGCCGCGGCGGCAGATCGTCGTCATCACCGCCGACCGGGGGCTGGCCGGCGCCTTCAACTCGAACATCATCCGCCACGCGCTGCCCTTCATCCGCGAGTCACGCCAGCCCGACGTGACGCTGGTGGTGGTCGGCCGCAAGGGGCGCGACTTCTACCGGCGCCGCCCGTGGGCGATCAAGCGCCAGATGGTGGGCTTCTGGGACCGCCTGGCCTTCAGTCACGCCCAGGAGCTCGCCGACTTCTTCATGCAGCAATATCTGGACGGCGAGGTAGACGAGGTCCACCTCGTCTATAGCGAGTTCCGCTCCGTCGCCGTCCAGCGTCCCCTGCGCCAGCAGCTCCTGCCCATCCCGCGAGGGGAGGCCGGGGCCGAGGGGTCGCCGGCCGACTACATCTACGAGCCGAGCCCGGAGGCGATCCTGGGCGACCTCCTTCCGCGCCACGTGCGGACGCAGGTGTTCCGCGCGCTCATGGAGTCTCTGGCCGGCGAATACGGCGCCCGGATGACCGCCATGGAGGCCGCCACCAAGAACGCGTCCGAGATGATCGACGTGCTGACCATCCAGTACAACAAGGCGCGTCAGGAGAAGATCACCAAGGAGCTGCTCGACATCGTGGGCGGCGCCGAGGCGCTCAAGCAAGGAGCCGAAGCATGAGTGAGGGGAAGATCGTCCAGGTCATCGGGCCTGTGGTCGACGTCGAGTTCGAGCCGGGGCGGCTGCCGGCGATCTACAACGCCCTCGAGGTGGAGGGCGTCGAGAACAAGGACATCTTCTCGTACTCCCAGAAGCTGGTGCTGGAGGTCGCCCAGCACCTGGGCGAGAGCACGGTGCGGACGGTGGCCATGGCCTCCACCGACGGCCTCACGCGGGGCAGGGCGGTCAAGGACACCGGCGGGCCGATCACGATCCCCGTCGGCAAGGAGACGCTCGGCCGCATCCTCAACATTATCGGCGAGCCGGTGGACAAGGGGCCGGCCATCCAGGCCAAGAAGCACTATCCCATCCACCGCCCGGCGCCGGACTTCGAGCAGCAGTCCACGAAGGTCGAGATGTTCGAGACCGGCATCAAGGTGGTGGACCTGCTGGAGCCGTATACGAAGGGCGGGAAGACAGGATTGTTCGGAGGAGCAGGGGTCGGGAAGACGGTCCTGATCATGGAGTTGATCAATAACATCGCCAAGCAGCACGGCGGGATTTCGGTCTTCGCCGGCGTGGGCGAGCGCACGCGCGAGGGCAACGATCTGTACCAGGACTTCAAGGACTCGGGCGTGCTCGGCAAGACGGCGCTCATCTTCGGCCAGATGACCGAGCCCCCCGGCGCCAGGCTTCGGGTGGGCCTCACGGGGCTGACCGCCGCCGAGTACTTCAGAGACGAAGAAGGGCAGGACGTCCTGCTGTTCATCGACAACATCTTCAGATTCACCCAGGCGGGATCCGAAGTGTCGGCGCTCCTTGGCCGCATGCCCTCGGCCGTCGGCTACCAGCCGACGCTGGCCACCGAGATGGGCGCGCTCCAGGAGCGAATCACCTCCACCAAGAAGGGCTCCATCACCTCCGTGCAGGCCATCTACGTCCCGGCCGACGACATCACCGACCCGGCGCCGGCCACGGCGTTCGCCCACCTCGATGCGACGACCGTGCTGAGCCGATCGCTCACCGAGCTGGGCATTTACCCGGCAGTCGACCCGCTCGCCTCGACCTCGCGGATCCTCGACCCTGCGATCCTCGGTGAGGAGCACTACCAGACGGCGCGGGCGGTGCAGTCGATCTTGCAGCGGTACCGCGACCTCCAGGACATCATCGCCATCCTGGGCATGGAGGAGCTGAGCGACGAGGACAAGCTCATCGTGGCCCGCGCCCGCAAGATCCAGCGCTTCCTCTCGCAGCCGTTCTTCGTGGCCGAGGCCTTCACCGGCCAGCCCGGCCGCTACGTGAAGCTCGCCGACACCGTGAAGTCCTTCAAGGAGATCGTGGGGGGCAAGCACGACGAGCTGCCCGAGCAGGCCTTCTACATGGTGGGCGACATCGACGAGGCGATCGACAAGGCCAAGAAGCTCCGCGAGGTCGCCTGAGTGGCCGAGGGCCTCACGCTGGAGATCGCCACACCCACTCGTCTGGTCGTCTCCGGGGTCGTCGACGAGGTGGTGGCGCCGGGCATCGAGGGCTACTTCGGCGTGCTGCCCGGCCACGCGCCGTTTCTCACGACGCTCGGGGTCGGTGAGCTGACCTACCGCAAGGGCAGGGAGGAGTATCACCTGGCCGTCGCCGGCGGCTTCGCCGAAGTTCGCAACGACAAGGTGATCGTCCTCGCCGACAGCGCCGAGCGTCCGGAGGAGATCGATCGCGCGCGCGCCGAGCGGGCGCGCGAGCGGGCCGAGCGGCGTCTCAGTGGGCGGACGGAGGAGGAAGTGGATTACGCGCGGGCGGCGGCGGCGCTGTCGCGCGCGCTCACGCGCCTGCAGGTGGCCAGCCGCACCCAGTAGCCTCGACTGCTGCCCAGAAAACTGGGCACGGTGCCCAGTGCCGACAGCAGCCGCGCCTCGTCCTGAACGCTAACCGCGCGCCGCTCCGTCGCCGCGTCCCCGGCATGATCCTTGCGCCTTGGCCGGGGCATGCCGAACGTCCTGATCGTCGATGACGAGCCGAACATCGTCGAGCTAGTCCGCGTCACGCTGGAGGACGACCGTGTCCGGGTGCTCGAGGCGGCCGATGGCGCCACGGCGCTCGCCGTCGCGGCGGAGGCGCGCCCCGAGCTGATCCTCCTCGACGTCAACCTCCCCGATCTCAGCGGCCTCGAGGTCTGTCGCCGTCTGCGACGGGATCAGAGACTGGCCGAGACCCGGATCGTGATGCTGACCGCCGCCGCGCAGCGCGAGGACGTGGCGGCTGGCCTCGCCGCCGGCGCCGACCAATATCTGACGAAGCCATTCTCCCCCGTGCGCCTGATCTCGCTCGTGGAGGCGCTGCTGCCCAACGCGACACTATGGGTGCGCGACTAGCCTCCAGGTCCAGCGACGACCTGGCTCTGGCCTACCGGCGGCTCAACGCGGCCTATGCGCAGACGCTGCGCTATGCCGAGGACGTCCGTCAGCTGTACCAGCGCATGCAGCGCGCCATCTGCCAGTCGCTGCTGGGCCTGGCGAATGCGCTGGAGGCGAAAGACCCGTACACGCGCGGCCATTCGGAGCGGGTGGGGGCGTGGAGCCACCGGCTCGCCGGAGCCCTGGGGCTGGCCCCCGACGACGTCGAGACGATCGCGCAGGCGGGGCTGCTGCACGACATCGGCAAGATCGGCGTGCCCGAGTCGATTCTGGGCAAGCGGGGGCCGCTCGATGCCGACGAGTGGGCGGCCATGCGCCGCCACCCGGTGATCGGCGCCCAGATCGTCGCGCCCTTCGAGTTCCTGGGCAGCGCCAGCCTCACGATCCGCCACCACCACGAGCGGTACGACGGCAGCGGCTATCCGGACGGGCTCGGCGGAGAGGCCATCCCGTTGGGCGCCCGCATCGTCGCCGTCGCCGACGTGTACGACGCGCTCACGTCCGATCGTCCCTACCGCGCCGCGCTCAGTCAGCCGGAGGCGATCGGCCTCCTCGTCGCCGAGGTCGGCCGCACGCTCGACGAGCGCGTCGTCACCGCCTTCATCCGCCTCAGCCAGGATCGTGTGGGCGCTTGAGTCGTCTCATCGACCCCCGCGGGGTCGGTGGCTCCCCGGCGCGCCCGCGGCGCTTGTTGTGATCCTGGGAGCGGGTCTGGCGGCCTGTGCTGTGCTCGCCGCCTGCGGCTGGTTCCCCGCCGCTGCGCTCCGGGTCGCCGCGTTCACGGCCGGCCACGGCGTCTTGCTCGGCACGGCGCTGGGCTGGGCGGGGGCGGCAAGTAGGCCCGCGTGGAACCCGGCCGGCGCCATGCTGGTCGTCGTCGCTCTGCTCGCGCTGGCGGCGACGGCGACGGTGTTCGATCCGCGCGGTGCGCTCGCGTATCTCGCCATCCCGGTGTGGCTCCTGGCCCTCGCGGCCCGCGGCCGGCTGATCCCGCTCGGCATCGTTCGCCCGATGCCGCTGGCGGCGGTGCCGATCGGCTTCGCCATCGGCGCCGCGCTGGGCGGCCACCTGTTGCTGTCCGCGGCGCTTACGCTGCACTACTCCGTGCGGCAGGACGGGCTCGGGCTCTACCTGGCCGCGATCGCCTACGACGTCGGCGCCAACATTCCCTCGGGCGAGGGCTTCTTCCGCGGCGCGCTGTTCAACCGCGCCCAGCGACTGTCGTCGTTCGCCAGCGGCGCCACGCTCTCGACGGCGGCGTACCTCGCGCGCTACCTGATCGATCCGCTGCTTCCCGGGACGGTGGAAGTGATGATCGGAGCCGTCGTCTACCTCACGCTGCTGAGCGTCGCCAATGCCTGGCTCCTCTGGTGGTCCGGCAGCCTGGTTCCGGCCATCGCCAGCGCGCTCGTCTTCTTCGCCGCGTATCGGATGCTGGGGGTGGGGTGACGTGGGCGCCGAGGTCGCGTCGGCGGCCATCCGGGGAATGTCACCCCGCGCGCTGGCCTCGGCCGCGGCCCTGACGCTGGCCCTGGCGGCCATCGCCGCGCTGGCGCCGTCGCTGGACCCGGGGCCGGCGTCGCCATTTCGCCACCTCTACGGGGGGCCCGTCGTCGTAGCCGCCCTGCGATTCGGAGCGATCGGTGGAGGGCTGGCCGCGATCGCCGCGGTCCTGCTCCAGGCCCCGCGGCTGCTGGCCCACCTCGCCGACGCCGGCCTGTCGGCGATCGTCGTCGACGATCTCATCACGTATCTCACGCTCCTGGGGCTGGGGCCGCTGGTCGGCGCGCTCGCTGGCGACGCGCGTCGGCAGCGGCGATGGTACGAGACGCTGCTCGCGACCCAGCGCGCGCTGGCTGACGAGGCGCCGCTGCCGACGGCGCTAGCACGGCTTCGCGGCGTGCTCCTCGGGCGGCTCCCGGGCGCGGAGATCGCGCTGGCTGTCCGGGACGGGCCGCGCCTCGCGGTGGCGGGCGGCGAGACCGTCGGGCCCGGCTCGGCGGTCGCGGCCGTGCTCGACACGGGCGCGCCGCTCTTCGTGCCGGACGTCGGGGACGGGCCGCGGCCGCGGCGGGCGCTCGTCGTCCCGCTGCTGGCCCAGGGGGAGACGATCGGCGCGCTCTGCGTCGAGCGCGTGGGCGAGGTCGGCCGGCGTGAGCGCGATGCGCTGCTGACGCTGGGGGTCCATCTGGGAGTTGCGCTGGAAAACGCGCGCCTGGCATCGCGCCAGCGACGGTTCACCGACGAGCTGGCGGAGAAGGTGGGGGGGGCGACCCGCCATCTCGAAGCCATGGACCGGGCCAAGTCCGCCTTCGTGGCGACGGCCTCGCACGAGCTGAGGACGCCCCTCACGGCGCTGCTGGGCTTCAGCGAGATGCTGGCGACCCGACCGTTGGGCGGCGACGAGGTCCGGCGACTCGCCAACATCATCCGGTCCGAGACCGACCGGTTGGCACGCATCGTCGACGACCTTCTCGATCTCTCCCGTCTGGAGCAGGGGCTGGCGCCGCGGCTGGCCCGCCGCCCGGTGGCGGTGGCGCCCGCGGTGGTGGCGGCCGTGAGCCTCTTTCGGCATCGCGCGACCCACCGGCTCAGCGTCGAATGCGAAGAGCCGTTGCCCCCCGTGGACGCCGATCCGGACGCGCTCGACCGGATCTTGAAGAATCTGGTCTCCAACGCCATCAAGTATTCGCCCGCCGGCGGCCTCGTCAGCGTTGACGTGCGCGCGGTCGGCGCGTGCCTGGAGTTCTCCGTCGCCGACGAGGGCCGCGGGATCGCCGCCGAGGCGCTCCCGCGGATCTTCGAGCCCTACTACCGCGCGCCCGACGCGTCGGACGCCGCGCGGGGCGTGGGGCTGGGCCTCGCCGTCGTCAAATCACTGGTGGACGCTCACGGCGGGAGCATCCGCGTCGCCAGCGCGCCGGGCCAGGGCACGCGCGTGACCTTCGCGCTGCCGGCCGTTCCTTGACACCCTGCGTCGAGGGCGGTAATCTTTTGTGGCTATGCCTCGGCGCGAAGTAGTCGCCCAGCGAATGGCCGATGCGGTGGTGAAGCGACTGACGACGCGGAAGGTCGTCGAGGTGAAGGACGAGGCGGCCGCGCGCGCGGCGATCCGTCATGTCGTGCTCGACAATCTCCTCGGCGAAGAGCAGATCGAAGCCGATGCGCGCAAGCTGCTCATGGATCACGCCAAGGCCATCAAGGAGTCGGCGGCCGACTACCGCGCGCTGTTTGGCAAGGTGAAGGAGAAGCTGGCCCGCGAGCGAGGGTTCATCCTCTGATGCGGATGAGCCGGGAGCGGATCTTCTACCTCGCCGACCTGATCGTGAAGGAGCTGGGCATCACGCCGGGCGTGACCATCAAGGCGCCCGACGACCTCCGCCCGGAAGTGGTCCGCGTGCTCACCGAGGAGTCGAAGCTCGAAGAATCCATCGACGGCGAGGTACGCAAGATCCTCGCCTCCTACTCGCGGCCGATGCCCGAGGGCAGCCGGGAGTGGGAGATCCTGTACCAGAAGACACGCGAGGAGGTCTTCCGGCGCAGGTTCCGTCTGTGAGGCGGCTGGTCGTCGCCATCACCGGCGCCACCGGATCGATCTACGGCATCCGGCTACTCGAGGTGCTCCGTCGTTACAACGACGTGGAGACGCACCTCGTCATCTCCAGTTCCGGCAAGCGCACGATCGTGGAGGAGACCGACTACGCGGTGGCGGACGTGGAGGCACTGGCCACGCACCGGTACGACAACAACGACATCGGGGTGTCGATCGCCTCGGGCTCCTTCCGGACGGCCGGCATGGTCATCGCGCCCTGCTCCATCAAGACCGCGGCGGCGGTGGCCGCCTGCCACTCGGAACACCTCGTCGCGCGGGCGGCCGACGTGACGCTGAAGGAGGGCCGCCCCCTGATCGTGCTGGTGCGCGAGACGCCGCTGCACGTGGGTCACCTCAAGTGCATGCTGGCGCTGGCCGAGATGGGGGCCGTGGTCCTGCCCCCCATGCCGGCGTTCTACAGCCGCCCCAAAGAGCTGGATGACATCGTCAACCACACCATCGCCCGCGTGCTCGACCGCCTGGATCTGCCGCAGACGCTCGTCTCCGAGTGGCAGGGGACGCATCCCCGCGTATAGCGGAACCGCGTGGTGCTCAACCTTTCTGTCGTCATCCCCGCCTACAACGAGGAGGAGAGTCTCGAGCCTCTCTGGAGCGAGCTCCGTCCGGTGCTCGAGCTGCTCGGGCTCGACTTCGAGGTCATCTTCGTGGACGACGGCAGCCACGACCGCAGCCCGGAGATCATCCGGGGATTCCGCGAGCGTGATCCCCGCGTCCGACTGGTCCGGCTGAAGGCCAACGCCGGCGAGAGCGCCGCCACCGACGCCGGGTTCAAGGCCGCGCGCGGGCGCTGGGTGGTGACGATGGACGCGGATCTGCAGAACGACCCCGCCGACATTCCACGCCTGCTGGCGCAGCTCGATCGGTGGGACGCCGTCACCGGGTGGCGGATGAATCGGGCGGCCGGCGATTCCGTTCTCCGGCGCGCGTCCGCCCGCATCGCCAACCGCGTCCGCAACTGGGTGAGCGACGAGAGCATCCAGGACAGCGGCTGCACGTTCCGGGCGTTCCGGTGCGAGTGCCTGCGCGGGCTCACGCTCTACCGCGGCTTCCATCGGTTCATCCCGACGCTGCTGCGCATGCGCGGATATCGGATCCTGGAAGTGCCGGTCGACCACCGGCCGCGGCGGTTCGGGCGGTCGAAGTACGGCGTCATGAACCGCGCCATCGTGGCCCTGCTGGATCTCCTCGCCGTCCGCTGGATGAAGTCCCGCCTCCTCCGCTACGAGATCGCCGAGGATCTGGGCGGCGACCCTGTCCGCGAGGAGGCGCCGTGAACGTCCTCCTGGTCGGGCTGGGGCGCTGGGGGGGAAAGCATCTGCGCGTGCTGCGGGAGCTGGGCGCCACGCTGTGGGTCGCCGACGTCTCCCCGGAGCGGCGCGCATGGGCGGTCGCCCAGGGGGTGGACGCGGGGCGTGTCGCGGCCGACTACCGCGCGGCCCTGGAGCGCGTCGACGCGGTCGACATCGTCACCCCAGCCGACAGCCATTTCGGGATCGCCGAGGCCTGCCTGAAGGCCGGGCGCCACTGCTTCGTGGAGAAGCCGCTGACGGCGACGGCCGCCGAGGGGCGGCGCCTGGCGGCGGAGGCCCGCCAGAGCGGCCGGGTGCTCCAGGTCGGTCACATCCTGCGCTTCCACCCTGTCACCACCGTGCTGCGGGAGGCGCTCGCCGCCGGCCGTCTCGGCGCCGTCCGCTTCGCCACGGGACGGTTCTCCGGCTTCAAGCGGCCGCGCACCGACGTCGGCGTGACCCAGACCGACGCGATCCACTACTTCGACCTCTTCGCGCACCTGTTCGGTCGGGCGGCGACCAGCGTGGCCGGCGTCCAGCGCGACTATCTGGGCCGCGGGCTCGACGACTTGTCGGTCACCGTGGTGACCTACGGCGAGCTCCCGGCGATCATCGAGGCGAACTACTTCGCTCCTGGCGCGTATCGGGAGTGCGTCATCGTCGGCGAGCGGGGAAGCCTCGTCGCCGACTACGCCGCCTCGACGGTGACGCTCCACGAGGGCGAGCACCGCCGGACGGGCGCCGGGTGGGAGGCGGTCGACACCGGCAAGGAGAACCTTCCCACCGGCGGCGTCGAGCCCTTGCGGGCCGAGCTGGAAGCGTTTCGCGACGCGTGCGCGGGGCGTCGGCCCAACCCGGTGCCGGCCGAGGCCGGCGTGAGCGCGCTGGAGGTGGTCGAGGCGGCCGCGGTCGCCGCCCGCCTCGGTCGGACGGTCGCCCTGGAGGAAGTCGCCGAGCTACGGCCCCTTCAGCGTTGCCCTCCAGGCGCTCACCAGCTGTATTAGCGTGCTGGGCTCGGTGGCGCGCAGGCGCTCGACCCGGTTGGTGTAGGCCAGAAGGGCCTCGGCGCCGAAGAGCTCGACCCGCTCGACCTCGGCAAACGGCGCAAGCTCCGGGGCCGACAGCCCAGGATGTCGGCGGCTTGGATCCAGTTGATCTCTCCGCTCATGGCCCGCAGGATGACCTCGCGCATCGTCATTGCCCGCTCCACTGCCTCCGGGGGATAGAGCATGGCCGACCTCCCGATCGGCCATTAAGTGCCATCCCCGGGGCCCTACGGCGGACAGATCACTTGCTCTCGAGAGCGGACAGATCATGCGCTCTCTACACGGAGTCGCGGCTTGCGCTTGAACGGCGGCCGGCGCCCTGGTACTCTCCCGTCTCCCATGACCCCGGGCTGCCCTCCTGGGGCTCTGAAAGGAGCACTGATGGACTTCGTCCTCGCCATCGTCGCCGTGATCAGCGTCCTGCTTGCCGTCTGGGGCAAGGTGGACTACGACAACAAACGCGAGCCGCGCCCCCCGACCGAGCAGACGCAGGACATCTGGACGGACGTGGGATGACCGGGACCAAGTTGGAGGTGGCCAGGACCGCCCGGGAGTCACTGCCCTAACTCGCTGATCTTCTTTGGTGCCGAAGGGGGGACTCGAACCCCCACACCCTTGCGGGCACATGACCCTGAATCATGCGCGTCTGCCAATTCCGCCACTTCGGCCCGTGCGGCGTCGTTCATAATACCTTTCGCGAATGGCCAGTCAAGGGGACGGAGACCGCACGGTCGCGACGAACCGGCGCGCCCGGCACGAGTACGAGATCCTCGAGACGATCGAGGCCGGCCTCGTGCTGCGCGGGACCGAGGTCAAGTCGCTGCGGGGGGGCCTGGTGAACTTCAAGGACTCCTACGCGACGATCCGGAACGGCGAGGGGTGGCTGGTCGGCTGCCACATCAGCCCCTACAGCCACGGCACCGACGCCAATCACGCCCCCGAACGTGACCGCAAGCTCCTGCTCCATCGCCGGGAGATCGGCCGGCTCACCGGCAAGACGGCCGAGCGCGGGTTGACCATCGTGCCCCTTCGTCTATACTTTAAAGGCGGCCGCGCGAAGGTCGAGCTCGGTCTGGCGCGCGGCAAGAAGCTGCGCGACAAGCGCGCGACGCTCCGCGAGCGCGAAGTGCGGCGTGAGATGGACCGGGCCGCGCGCGAAGGGCGTCGCGGCCGGTGGTGACGCCACCAAGGAGGGGGCGACAGGCTTCGACGGGAGCCAGTGAGGTCCAGGCTGCGTCTCGAGGTTTCTCTCCCCTCGTTAATAAGAGAGAACGGTATAGCTGCCGACACACAGCTAGCTCTGGCGGCCTAACACCCGCCAGCGTCCGCCAGGTTGAGCCATCAGGGCCTGGGAACGGACGTCATACCCTGGTGGCTGGCTCCGAACCTGGCCTCAGGGGAGGGGCGAGAACATTGAGGCTGGTCCCGCGGTCCTCCTGCCGGCTGGAGGGGCGCGGGGCGAGAGAGCAGCAAGATAGACCGGCTATCGACGTAGACGCCTGCGGCTGAGGGTTTCCGGACGTGGGTTCGATTCCCACCGCCTCCACCA
>DASYUQ010000180.1 GCA_036001065.1 Candidatus Methylomirabilota bacterium | reverse complement strand
CTACGACCTCAGCCGGCGCCATCATCCCGACTTCCAGCAGGCCGAGTCGCCTGAGGTCCAGGCTCGGGCACTCGAACAGTCGGCGCTCGTCAACACGGCGTATCGGACGCTCCGGGATCCGATCGCTCGGATCGAGTATCTCGTCCGGTTGGAGGAGGGACGCGAGACGCGCGAGGGGAGCCCCGTGAAGCCGAAGGCGCCGCCCGAGCTGCTCCAGGAGATGTTCGAGGTCCAGGAGATGCTCGAGGAGGCCAAGGCCGGAGGCCTCGACGCTTCGGGACGAAACGGGGTCGCTGCGGAGCGCGAGCGTCTCGCTGCCCGATGCCGCGAGGAAGAGGAGCGACTCACCGGATCGCTGGCCGCCGAGTGGGATGCCGCGCCGACGGCCGACCGACCCCGCCTCGTGACCGTGCTCAAGGACGTGCTGGCGCGACGAGCCTATCTCCGGACCGTCATCGACGATCTTGACGCGGCGCTCGCAGAGCCTGAGGACAGCGATGTCACGCATCATCGGCATTGACCTCGGCACCACCAACAGCCTCGTCGCGCACGTCGACGAGAACGGCCTGCCCCGCGTGATCCCCGACGCCGAGGGGCGGCTGCTGCTGCCTTCGGTGGTCGCGTTCACGCCCGACGGGATCCTGGTCGGCGAGGCGGCCAAGCGCCAGCTCGTGCGCCGGCCCGCGTCGACCGTGTACTCGGTCAAGCGGTTCATGGGGCGGGGGTACGAGGACGTCAAGGACGAGCTGCGCTACTTCCCGTTCACCGTGCGGCCGGCCGACGGCGTCGTGCGCCTCGCCGTGGGCGACCGCGAGGTCACGCCGCCCGAGGTGTCGGCGGTGATCTTGAAGTCGCTGAAGGAGCGGGCCGAGGCGTACTTCGGTGAGCCCATCGACAAGGCGGTCATCACCGTGCCCGCCTACTTCAACGACAGCCAGCGTCAGGCCACGCGCGATGCCGGCCGCATCGCCGGGCTCGATGTCGTGCGCATCGTGAACGAGCCCACGGCCGCGTCGCTGGCCTACGGGCTGCACCGGTTGAAGAACGGCGTGATCGCCGTCTACGACCTCGGCGGCGGAACGTTCGACATCTCGATCCTCCGGGTCAAGGACGGCATCTTCGAGGTCCTGGCCACCAACGGCAACACCCACCTGGGCGGCGACGACTTCGACCGCGTGCTCATGCTCTGGCTCCTCGAGGACATCCAGGCTCGTCATCACCGGGAGCTGGCCTGCCGCGCGGTGGACCTCGCCCATGACCACGAGGTCATGCAGGAGCTCAGGCTGGCGGCGGAGGCGGCCAAGATCCGTCTCTCCAGCGAGCAGCGGACCGCGCTGACCCTGCCCTTCGAGGATTTCACCTACCGGCGGGAGTTCACGCGGGCGGAGCTGGAGCGGCTCCTGGAGCCGCTGGTGCAGAGGACCCTCGGCCCCTGCCGGCAGGCCCTGGCCGACGCCGGCCTGGGGCCGGACCAGATGGACGAGGTCGTGCTCGTGGGAGGATCCACGCGGATACCCCTGGTGCGGCGGCGCGTGCAAGAGCTGTTCGGCAAGACACCCCACAGCCAGCTCAACCCGGACGAGGTGGTGGCGCTGGGCGCCGCGGTGCAGGCCCATATCCTGGCCGGCGGCATCACCAACATGCTGCTGCTCGACGTGACGCCGCTGTCGCTGGGCATCGAGACACTGGGCGGCGTCGTCAGTGTCCTCATCCCGCGCAACACGACGATCCCCACCAGCGCACGGGAGATGTTCACCACGTCGGTGGATGGCCAAACGGTCGTGGACATGCATGTCGTGCAGGGCGAGCGGGAGTTGGTCAAGGACTGCCGGTCGCTGGCGCGGTTCGAGCTGCGGGGCATCGACCCCATGCCGGCCGGCCTGCCCAAGATCGAGGTGACGTTCCTCATCGACGCCAACGGGATCTTGAAGACGACGGCCAAGGAGCTGCGGACCGGCAAGGCGGCCTCGATCGAGGTGAAGCCGACCTACGGCCTCAGCGAAACCGATGTCGAGCGCATGGTCGAGGAGTCGTTCCAGTACGCGGAAGCCGACGTCGAGGCGCGCATGCTCATCGAGGTGCGCAACGAGGCGGACACGGTGATGACCCACGTCCACCGGTCGCTGAAGCAGGCGGGCGACCTCGTCTCCGCCGAGGAGCGGCAGCGGATCACCGCGGCCCTGGAGGCGCTGGCGAGGGCCCGGGAGACGAGCGAGCGGGACCTGATTCGCGAAAAGACGGTCGAGCTGAACCGCACGACCGAGCACCTGGCCGAGGTCATGATGGACACCGCGCTCCGGCAGGCGCTGGGCAGCCGGCGGGCAACCGAGATCATGGAGTCTCCGTGATGGCGGTTCACAAAGTCACCTTCCTGCCGATGAACGTCACGGTGGAGGTCGATGACGAGAAGTACCCGCTGGCCGATCACGGTCTGCCCGGGTCGCTGCTCGACATCGCGCTGGCGCACGACATCCATCTCGAGCACAACTGCGGCGGCAACTGCGCGTGCACGACCTGCCACGTGGTCGTCAAGGAGGGCGAGGACAACCTCTCCGAGATGCAGCCGGACGAGGAGGACCGCCTGGACACGGCGGAGGGGCTCACCATCCATTCGCGCCTGGGCTGCCAGGCCGTGGTGCGCGGCGACGTGGTCGTGGAGGTCCCCAAATGATGAAGTGGCGGGACACCGAGGATATCGCGATCGCGCTGAGCGAGAAGTTCCCCGACACCGATCCCCTCACGGTGCGGTTCACCGACCTCCACCGGTGGGTGACGGAGCTTCCCGGATTCAGCGACGATGCCAAAGCCTCCACCGAGAGCGTTCTCGAGAAGATTCAGATGGCGTGGCTGGAGGAGTACCGGAACCGATGAGTTCTTATGGTCGGGGGTGGCAGGGTCTGTTCGACCACGAGGTCGGCGCCGGTGGTCGCTCCGCGCCGTCCCCCCGACGCGCGAGGGCGGTGGCCTCGGCGGGAACGGGTCTCACAGACCCTGCCACCCCCGGTCGGCGCGCTCTCGGCCCGCGTCTACCAGGTGATCACCTGATCGGCGTGGAAGATCAGCTCCAGCAACTGGTCGTAGGAGACGTCGTCGGGGACGCGATGAACCCGGACGCTCGCGGGCAGCGACGGGGCGGGGGCGCCGTGGAGGAGCGCCACGGTGACTTCGTCGCCGGCCTGGACCTGGCGGGCGATGGTGGCCATCGCCACCGAGGGGCGGTCGCCCTTGAGCAGGTGCAGGACGCCGGCCATCAGAAGACGATGGAGCGGCGGGCCCGGTCGGCGAGCTCGGCGATCCGGTCGCGCGTGACCACGACGACGGGATGCCCCTCGGCGTTCCAGTCGGGGTCCTTGGGAATCGCGGTCTCTTCGACGTGGAACGGAATCCCCAGCTGCTTGAGCGTGTCGCGGAACTTGGCGATGTCGTCGCCGTCGATCAGCTCCTCGGTATCGCCGTCGAGCAGGTGGACGGCGCCGTCGGTGAGGACGAAGGTGACCGCGTTTTCGCCGGAGACCACGCCCACCCCGATGCGCATTGCCTCGAACGCCCGATGGGTGACGCGCGGATCGATCGAGATGAGGACGAGGACGGGCTGGTCGTCGGACAGGTGGCCGGTTCCGCCAGACAAACTAATTCAGGGCGACGAAGCGATCGGTCCCGTTGATGATGTCCGTCAGCACGACCAGGCCGCAGTAGGTGAGGTCGGGCGAGTCCTCCAGCGGGATCCGACGCTTCTGGCACCCGTAGGCGCACACGAAGAGCTTGGCGCCGCGCCGGGGCAGCGTGCGGATGCGGGGGTCGTCGAGCGCCCGGACGCCGTCGTCGATGAGGTACAGGTACAGGCCGGCGCCTCGGTCCAGCGCCGCCTGGGCCAGCCCCACCGCGGTCCCGAGGTTCGGATGATCGGGTCCGGTGGAGAGCAGCACGCCGAATTTTTTTCTGGCCAGATCCATCGAGGCTCGAGCCTAGCACCCGGAGTGGGGGAGAGCAACCGATGACCCGGCGCGTCTACCTCGATCACAACGCCTCGACGCCGGTGCATCCGGAGGTCGTCGCCGAGATGCTGCCCTATTTCGGCGAAAGCTTCGGCAACCCGTCGAGCGTGCACGGCTTCGGCCGCGCCGCCCGCGAGGGGGTGGACACCGCCCGCGAGCGCATCGCGCGCTTCCTCCACGTGGTTCCCGACGAGATCGTCTTCACCTCCGGCGGCACCGAGTCCGACAACCTCGGGGTGAAGGGACTGGCGCTCGCCCGAGGGCGGGGGCACATCATCACCTCCCAGATCGAGCACCACGCGGTCCTCCGTACCGCTCAGGCCCTGCACGGGCAGGGCTTCGAGGTGACGTACCTGCCGGTCGACCAGTACGGCATGGTCGATCCGGACGACGTCAGGCGAGCCATCCGGCCGGACACGCTCGCCATCACCATCATGCACGCCAACAGCGAGGTGGGTACGGTCCAGCCGGTGGCCGCCATCGGCTCCATCGCCCGCGACCATGACCTTGTCTTCCACGTCGATGCCGTCCAGACGTTCGGCAAGATCCCGATCGACGTCCACGCCTTCGGCATCGACGTCATGTCTTTTTCCTCCCACAAGGTCTACGGCCCCAAGGGCGTGGCGGGCCTCTACATCCGCCGGGGTACGAAGATGGTGGCGATCCAGCACGGCGGCGAGCACGAGCGGCGCCGGCGCGCGGGGACCGAGAACGTGCCTGGCATCGTCGGCTTCGGCAAGGCGGTGGAGGTCCGGGCGCGGGAGATGCACGCGGAAGCCGAGCGGGTACGGGCGCTGCGCGACCGCCTGTGGGAGGCCCTCCGGCTCCGGGTGCCCGAGGTCCGGTTGAACGGGCACCCGACCGAGCGGCTGCCCGGGACCGACAACATCGTCTTCCGCCACGTCGAGTCCGAATCGATCGTGCTGGGGCTCGACCTGAAGGGCGTCGCCGTGTCGGCCGGCTCGGCCTGCACCTCGGGCAACATCGAGCCGTCCTACGTTCTGGTCGCGATGGGGGTGCCGATCGAGTGGGCCATGGGCGCGGTCCGGTTCTCTCTCGGGCGGTCCAACACGGCCGATGACATCGACTACGTCGTCGAGTGCGTGGAGCCGATCGTCCGCAAACTGCGGCAGGCGCTGCCGGTGGGAGCGGCGTGAGGTATAGCCAGACGCTGATCGACCACTTCCTGAATCCGCGCAACGCCGGGCTCATGCGGGAGCCCGACGGGGTGGGCGAGGACGAGTACGCGGGATGCGGCGACCTGGCCCGCTTCTTCCTCCGCGTGCGCGAGGGGCGGGCGATGGAGGTGCGCTTCCAGACGTACGGGTGCGGACCGACGATCGCGGCGGCCAGCGTGGCCAGCGAGATCATGGCCGGGCGCGCCGTGGAGGATCTGGCCCACGTCAAACCCGAGGAGATCGAGCGCGCGCTGGACGGCCTGCCCGACGACCGCAAGCATGCCGCCGACGTGGTCGCCGGCGCGCTCCGCGCCGCCGCCCGCCACTGCTTGAGCCGGCGAGGGCGCGATGTTTGACGCGATCCGACGCGACGTCAGAGCGGCGCTGGAGCGCGACCCCGCCGCGCGGTCGGCGTTCGAGGTGGTGCTGTGCTATCCGGGGGTGCACGCGCTTGCGTTCCATCGCGTGGCCCACCGCATCTGGAGCCGCGGCTGGTGCACCACCGCCCGCTTCGTCTCCCACCTCGCGCGCTTTCTGACGGGAATCGAGATCCATCCCGCCGCCAAGCTCGGGCCCGGCCTCTTCATCGACCACGGTATGGGCGTCGTCATCGGGGAGACGGCAGAGGTGGGCGAGAACGTCACATTGCTCCAGGGGGTCACGCTGGGGGGCACGAGTCTCAAGCGCGAGAAGCGTCACCCTACGCTCGGCAACAACGTCGTGGTGGGTGCAGGCGCCAAGATCATCGGCGGCTTCGTGATCGGCGCCGGCAGCCGGATCGGGGCGGGCTCCGTCGTCGTCCGCGAAGTTCCTCCCAACTCGGTTGTGGTCGGCGTGCCCGGCCGCGTAGCATACAAGGACGGTCGGCGGGTGACCGGGGAGATCGACCTCAACCAGACGGACCTGCCGGATGCGGTGAGCAAGACGATCGAGCAGCTCGTGGAGCGCATCCGCGCGCTGGAGGCCGAGGTCGAGGCCCTGCGCAAAGCGGTGGAGCCGGACAAGATCAAATGACGGGAGGCCGCTCGTGACCCCGAAGGACGTCATGACCATGCAGGAGGCGTCCGCGTACCTGGCGATGGATGAAGCGACGCTGACGCTGTTGGCGACGAAGCGTGAGATTCCCTGCCTCGAAGTCAACGGTTCCTGGGTCTTCTCGAAAAAATCGATCGACAAGTGGCGGAGCCAGCGGGACCCACGGCGCGTGTGAGTCCGCCCCCGCCTGGTCCATCCTCGGCGAGTTCGCCAAGAGCGACCGCCTCCGCCTGCACGCCCAGGCCGCGCCTGCCGGCCTCGCCCCCCCGATCGGACGGATGACCGGGTAGAGCTTCCGGTGACCGCCCGCGCGATCGCCCACATCGACATGGATGCGTTCTACGCGTCCATCGAGCAGCGGGACCGCCCCGAGCTGCGCGGCTGCCCGGTCGTGGTCGGCGCTGATCCCCGCGGGCGGGGCGTCGTCTCCACGGCCTCCTACGAGGCGCGCCGGTTCGGCGTGAAGTCGGCGATGCCGATCGGTCGCGCCGCGCGCCTGTGCCCGCAGGCCGCCTTCCTTCCCGTGGACATGGAGAAGTACCATGGCGTGTCTGCGCGGATCATGGCCATCCTGGGCGACTTCTCGCCGGTGATCGAGGCCGTGTCGGTCGACGAGGCCTTCGTCGACCTCACCGGGACCGAGCGGCTGTTCGGAAGCGGCGTCGAGGCCCTGCATCGCATCAAGGCGCGGATCCGTACGGAGACCGGCCTCACGGCCTCGGCGGGGCTGGCCGCCAACAAGTTCGTGGCCAAGGTGGCCTCCGACCTCCGCAAGCCGGACGGCCTGGTCGTGGTGGAGCCCGGGACGGAGGCGGTCTTTCTCGCCCCGCTCGGCGTCGAGCGGATCTGGGGTGTCGGACGGGTGACGGCCCGTGCGCTGGCCGCGCTCGGCGTGACGACCATCGGGCAGCTCCAGCGCCTACCCCGGGAGCATCTGGCCCGTCGCTTCGGCAAGCACGGCGAGCACCTGTACGACCTCGCCTTCGGCCGCGACGACCGCGCGCTGGAGCCCCTGGTGCCGGCGAAGTCGATGGGCGCCGAGACCACTTTCGCCGTCGACTGCCAGGACCGGGCGACGCTGCTGGACACGCTCCGGGCCCAGGCCGAGCGCGTCGCCCGCGAGCTGAGAGCCGAGCGGCTGGCGGCGGCGCGGGTGACGCTGAAGCTGAGGTTCGCCGATTTTAGAACCCTGACGCGGCGTCACTCGGGCAATCCAACGCAGGACGGGCTCGAGATCTTCCGCCGGGCGGTGGCGCTGCTGGACCGCGAGCGGCTCCTCCAGCCCGTGCGGCTGATCGGCGTGTCGGCCTCCGGGCTCGGGCCGGAGGCGGCGGGTCAGCTCCCGCTGCTCGATCCGGGCACCGTGCGCCGGGAGCGGATGGCGCGGGCTGTGGACGCGCTCACCGCGCGCTTCGGCGAGGAGGCGGTCGTACCGGCGACGCTCCTCGGCCGCCGTCGAGGGCACCGGCGCCATCCTGAGTTATAATCCCGCCCACCACGGCCGACGAGGCGCTGTCCAGGAGGATATTTGCATGAGGATCAAGGTTACGGCGCTCATCCTCGCGTTGCTGCTCGCCGCAGCGGCGCCGGCGCTTGCCCAGAAGACGCCGGGCGTCACCGACACCGAGATCGCGATCGGGCTGACCACGCCGCTCTCCGGTGTCGCCGCCGCATGGGGTAACACCGCCGTAGCCATGGAGGCCTGGGCGGAGCACGTGAATGCCCAGGGCGGGATCCATGGCCGCAAGCTCAGGGTGACGATCAAGGATGACGGGTACGTCCCGGGACGCGCTGTGGCGAACCTCACGGAGATAAAGGACAGCGTCCTGATGAACGTGGGGCTGCTGGGCTCGGCGGTGTTGAACGCGGCCAAGGACTTTCCGCACGAGAACAAGTTCCCGGTCATCAATCCGTATGGCAACCCGGCCATCTGGGCCAGGCAGCCGCGGGAAAAGCTTCGCTACGTCTTCGTGAACTATCCGGACTACGTAGACGAGGGCGAATTCCTGGTGACCCAGGCGGCCAGTCTGGTGGGAGTCAAGAAGGTCGCCGTTTTCTATCAGAATGACGACTACGGCAAGGGCGGCCTGGAGGGCGTGCGCCGCGGCGTCAAGGCGCTCGGCGGCAAAGTGGCGCTGGCAGGGGAGGTGCCGGTCGAGTTCACCGACCGCGAGCTGGGCACCCACGCGCTCAAGCTGAAAGATTCCGGGGCCGACGCGGTGATCCTCTACCCGACCATCACCCACGGCGTGAACGTGGTGAAGGAGATGGCGAAGGTCGGCTATCGTCCGAAGATCTTCGCGTCGTTTCCGCTCGGCGACCATCTCATCATGTTCCGGCTGCTGGGCAAGGAGTGGGAGGGGGCGCACTACAACGTGCTGGGCACCATCGCCGGCGAGCCCGATGCGGATCGGATCATCGACCTCGTCACCAAGATCAAGCCGGCGCTCAAGGGCAAGGAGAACACCGCGCTGGCCGGCGCCGCCGCGATGATCCTCGCCGTCGAGGGGCTCAAGCGGGCCGGGCGCAACCTCACTCGCGAATCTCTCGTCGAGGGGATGGAGTCGATCAAGAATTTCACCGCCGAGAAGCTGACAGCTCCAATCACGTTCGGACCCAACCGGCGGCACGGGCTCAACGCCGTCCGGTTGATGCGGGCCGAGAGCGCAGAGAGCAACAAGGTCGCTCAGGTCGCCGGCTACCAGATCTTCCAACCACACTTTTGATGTGGATGTCGATGCGCGGGACCGCACAAGCGAGATGACTGTACATGGGGGGGTTGAGGCAACCCCCCCATCCCCCCCCGGTCAACTGCTCGAGGTCAGGGCATCCCCCCCATACACCCCTGGTCAACTGCTGGAGGTGCGGGGTCTCTCGCTGTCGTTCGGCGGGATCACGGCGCTCCAGGACGTCGGCCTGACCATCGCCGAGGGCGAGACGCTCGCCGTCATCGGCCCCAACGGCTCCGGCAAGACCTCGCTGTTCAACTGCATCACCGGCCTCTACCGCCCGACGGCCGGGGCGATCCGGTTCCGCGGGCAGTCACTCGTCGGGCGCTCGCCCGACCACGTGACCCGGCTCGGTATCGCCCGCACCTTCCAGAACTTGCGCCTGTTTCATAACATGACCGTCCTCGACAACCTGATGGTTGGGCGCCACCTGCACTTCAAGAAGAACTTTCTGGGGGCGCTGCTGCGCCTCCGGAGTGAGGAGATCCGCCACCGGCGGCGCTGCGAGGAGATCATCGAGTTCCTCGACCTGGAGGCCGTGCGCAAGGCCCGGGTCGCCGACTGCGCGTACGGCGTCCAGAAGCGGGTGGAGCTGGGCCGCGCGCTGGCCACCGAGCCGAAGCTCCTGTTGCTCGACGAGCCGGTGTCGGGACTCACCCAGGAAGAAAAGGAGGAGTTCGCCTACCGGACCCATGAAATCCGCGGGCGCTTCTCCATCACCGTGCTCCTGGTCGAGCACGACCTGCGGGTCGCTTCCCGGCTGGCCCACCGCATGGTGGCGCTCGATCACGGCGTGAAGATCGCCGAGGGCGCGCCGCCCGAGGTCCGTCAGCATCCCGAGGTGCTCAAGGCGTATCTGGGCGAATGACGACCCCGCTGCTCGGCGTCTCCACCATCGAAACCCTCTACTTCGACCGGATCTATGCGCTCTTCGGCGTCTCGCTGGAGGTGCGGGAAGGCGAGATCTTTACGGTGCTCGGCCCCAATGGGGCGGGAAAGACGACACTGCTCCGGACGATCGCCGGACTGCTCAAGGATCAGCCCAAGAAGGGCCAGATCTTCTTCGCCGGGCGCCGGATCGATGGCCGGCCGCCGGAGGCGATCGCGCGGCTGGGTATCGTCTACGTCCCCGAGGATCGTGGGCTCTTTCGGGAGCTCACCGTCGCGGAGAATCTCGAGCTGGGGCTGTGGGGCCGGCGGGACGACGGGATCGCGAAGGACCTCGACTTCGTGTACGGGATGTTCCCGATCCTCCGGGAGCGCGCCCGGCAGCAGGCCGAGACGCTCTCGGGCGGCGAGCAGCAGATGCTCGCCCTCGGCCGGGCCATGCTGCGGCGGCCGCGGCTGCTCATGCTCGACGAGCCCTCGCTGGGCCTGGCCCCCCGCATCGCCAAGAGCGTCTACGAGGCGCTGGCGACGATCGGCCGGACGGGGACGACCATCCTGCTGGTGGAGCAGAACGCGCGCCTGGCCCTCCAGGCGGCGCACCGCGGGGCGATCCTCGAGGCCGGGCGCGTGGTGCTCGAGGGGACGACCGAGGAGTTGATGCGGAACGAGGACGTCCGCGAGGTCTACCTCGGCATCGGGGCCGCGGAGACGGCGGTCAGAGGCTGGCGGCTCTATCGCAAGAGGAGACGGTGGTGATGATCGAGACGGCGGCGCGGACACTCCCCGAGCAGTTCCTCCGGCAGGTCGAGCGTCAGGGCGATCGGCTGGCCATCCGCTACAAGGCCTACGGTATCTGGCATCGGGTCAGCTGGCGCCAGTACGGCGAGGAGGTCCTCAAGGTGGCCGCGGCGCTGCTCGCCTTCGGGCTTCGGCCGCGGGAGAACGTCGCGATCCTCGCCGACAACCGCCCCCAGTGGCTCTACTGCCACCTCGGCGTCCAGATGGCCGGGGGCGCCACCTGCGGGATCTATCCGACCTCGGCGCCGGAGCAGATCCGCTACCTCCTGGACCACTCCGAGGCCCGGCTGATCTTCGTCGAGAGCGAGGAACAGCTCGACAAGGTGCTGGCGATCGTGGGCGATACGCGAGTGGAGCGGATCGTCGTCTGGGACGCCAAGGGCCTCTGGGGCTTCACCGACGAGCGCGTCGTCTTCTGCGAGGAGTTCCTCAAGCAGGGATTGACCTTCAGCCAGGCCCAGGCGGTTACGGTGGACGAGCGGTGGCGATCGATCCAGCCCGACGACACGGCGATGATCATCTACACCTCGGGCACGACGGGGCCGCCCAAGGGCGCGATGCTCTCGCACCGGTCCATCCTCTGGCAGGCCGAGGCCACGCGCACGATCTTCGCCGCCACGCCCGACGACGAGGTGGTGTCCTATCTACCGTTCGCCCACGTCTACGAGAACCTCATCACGGTCTTCGGGGCCGTCCGGAGCGGCTACGTCGTCAACTTCGTCGAGAGTCTCGACACGCTGTTCCAGAACCTGCGCGAGGTCTCGCCCACCTACTTCGCCAGCGTGCCCCGGATCTGGGAAAAGCTGGCTTCCACCGTCGAGCTGCGCATGGCCGACTCGACGCCCCTCAAGCGAACGCTTTACCGGGCCGCCGTCGCCATCGGACGCCGTTACGCCCGGGCCAGGGCCGCGGGGCGGGTGCCGCCGGCGCTGACCGTCCTCTATCGGCTGGCGCACGGGATCGGCCTGGGGCCGCTGAAGCGGAGGCTCGGGTTCGACCGGATGCGCATCGCTCTCTGCGGGGCGGCGCCGGCGTCGCCGGAGCTGTTCGAGTACTACCACGCGCTCGGCGTTCCGCTGATCGAGGGATACGGGCTGACCGAATCGACCGGCGTGCTTTCCGTCAATCGGCTCGACCGCCCCCGTGTCGGAACGGTGGGTGAGCCGCTGCCGGGCATCGAGGTGGTCCTGGCCGACGACGGCGAGATCCTCACCCGGGGCCCCCACGTCTTCAAGGGCTACTTCAAGGACCCGGAGCTGACGGCGCGGACCGTCGATTGCGACGGCTGGCTCCACACCGGGGACGTGGGCGCCTGGGAAGACGGGCATCTCAAGATCCTGGACCGCAAGAAGGACATCCTCATCACGGCGGGGGGCAAGAACGTCACGCCCGCCTACATCGAGAACAAGCTGAAGTTCAGCCCGTACATTCAGGACGCCGTCGTCATCGGCGACGGGCGCAGGTATCTGGTGGCCCTGATCCTGATCGACGAGGACAACGTCACCAAGTTCGCCCAGGACCATCGTGTCCCCTTCACGACCTTTCAGGACCTGACTCAGAACCCCGAAGTCGTCCGACTCATCGAGGTCGAGGTCCAGAAGATGAACAAGACCTTGTCCCAGGTGGAGACGATCAAGAAGTTCGCCCTGCTGCCGCGGCGCTTCTACGAGGAGGAGGGCGACGTGACGCCGACGAAGAAGGTCAAGCGCCGCGCCATCGAGACGCGGTACGCCGAGCTGATCCAGAGCCTCTACCGGACCTGACGCGTGGATCTCGTCGAGTCCTACCGCCAGGACCTGGCGCTGGCGCGCAAGCCGGTCACCCGGACGCTCCTGGCGGTGCTGCTGGTGGCCCTGGCGGTGTTCCCCTGGGTGGCCGCCGAGCACTTCGTCTTCCTGGCGACGCTGATCGCTCTCTACTCGATCGGCGTAATGGGCCAGAACATCCTCATCGGCTACACGGGACAGATCTCCTTCGGCCAGGCCGGCTTCCTGGCCATCGGCGCCTTCGCCTTCGGGCACCTGCGGATCTGGGGCGCGCCGTTTCTGATCGCCCTGGTGGCGGCGGGCGGCGTGGCGGCACTGGCGGGCGTCATCGTGGGGTTCCCGTCGCTCCGCCTCAAGGGGCCGTATCTGGCCATCGCCACCCTGGGCTTCGGCGTCGCCGTCTACCAGATCTTCGTTAACTGGGAGGTGCTCTCCGGCGGGCGGTCGGGGCTGGCGATCGCCAAGCTGGCGCCGATGTTCGGGCTCTCCAGCCGCCGGTACGAGTACTACCTCTACGTTCTCCTCCTGGTGGGCTTCACGCTCGCCACCTACAACCTGATCTCCTCGTACGTCGGGCGCGGCTTCGCCGCCATCCGCGATTCCGACATCGCCGCCGAGGTGAACGGCGTCAACCTCACGCGCTATAAGCTGCTGGCGTTCGCCATCTCGTCCTTTTACACGGGCGTCCACGGCGCGCTCTATGCGCAGGTGCTCGGCCACATCGAGCCTCAGATCTTCAACATCGCGGAGGCCATCACGGTCTTCGTGGCCGTCATCATCGGCGGCGCCGCCTCCGTCGAGGGGTCCATTCTCGGGGCCGCCTTCGTCCTCCTCGTCCCCAAGGTCTTCGCCGACTTCCGCGAGATGGTCCCCATCGTCTACGGGGTGACGATTCTGCTAGTGTTGATCTTCGAGCCGCTCGGGCTCTACGGCCGGTGGTTGAAGGCGCGGCTCTACTTCCAGCTCTGGCCGTTCAGGTAAGAATGGAACGGCTGCTCCAGTACGCGTTGACGGGGCTCTCGGCGGGCAGCCTCTACGCCCTGGTGGCGCTGGGAATCGTCCTCATCTACCGCTCCACCCGGGTGCTCAACTTCGCCCACGGCGACATCGCGACGCTGGCCACCTTCGTGTCGTTCTCGCTGCTGACGCAGCACTACCCCTTCGTGGTAGCCCTGGCCGCCAGCCTCCTGATCGGCGCCGGGGTCGGCATCGGCTTCTACTTCGGCGTCCTCGTCCCGGCCCAGCGTCAGGGGGCCAATCTCCTGGGGATGGTGATCCTCACCCTGGGCCTGGCGCTGATCCTGCAAGGCGTGGTCGTTTACGTCTGGGGCGCCGAGCCGGTGTCCTTGCCGTTCCCCATCTCCGACACGAAGACGTACAAGGTAGGCGGGGTCATCGTCAGCCAGCTGGCGATCGCCACCATCGCCGCCGGCGTGGTCGGCAGCGCGCTGCTCTACCTGCTCGTCCAGCGGACACGGTTGGGGCTGGCGATGCGCGCGACCTCCGAAAACCTGATGGCCGCCCAGACGCTGGGCATCCCCACCCGCGTGGTGCTCGGCCTGTCGTGGGGCGTGGCCTCCGCTCTCGGCGTGGTCGCCGGCGTCTTCCTGGCCCCGGCGCTCCTCCTCGATCCCTTCTTCATGCTCGACCCCTTCCTCAAGGGGTTCGCCGCCGCGGTGCTGGGCGGGCTCAACAGCCTGCCGGGGGCGGTCCTGGGCGGCCTGCTCCTCGGCGTGGCCGAGAGCCTGGCCGGGGCCTACCTGACCATCCAGTTCAAGAACACGCTCGCGTTCCTGATCATCATCATCGTGCTGCTGCTCCGGCCGGAGGGGCTGCTGGGCAAGGAGTTTCGGGAGCGCGTATAATTTCGCCATGGAGCGGCCGATCGCCTACGACAAGCTGGCGCGCGAGGACCGCTTCGTGCGCAAGCGGGGTCGGGAGATCGCCGAGATGCGGATCGAGCAGGGCCTGCCGCCGATGGCCGACCTCGCCAGCTCGGAGTCGATCCGCGAGCGGGTGCACGGCATCCTCGTCGGCGAGCTTCAGGCCATGGAGGGGGCGGGGCGAACGGTCTGCGACTTCCCGGACGCGCCGTGGGAGTTCACCCTGGACATGGCCCGGCAGGTCTGGGACGAGTCGCGCCACGTGGAGATCTACCTGGGCCTGATGGACCACCTCGGCGGTTACGTGGGCGAGTTTCCCGAGTCGACGATCCTCTGGAGATGCGCCTGCGCCGAGGACGCGGCCGCCCGGGTCGCCGGCGTGAATCGCGGGCTCGAAGGGCTGGCCTGTGACGTCTTCAACCAGCTCGTGCACATCGCCCGCAGGATCGGCGACCCGATCATCGAGCGGGCAGTGGACTTCGTGCTCGCCGACGAGATCACGCACGTGCGCATGGGGTCGAAGTGGCTCAACGAGCTGACCAGGGGCGACCCCGAGCGCCGGCGCCGCGCGATCGAGTTTCAGGAGACGATCGACGAGCGCTTCAACCTCGCGGGCGTCCGTCTGGACGGCGACCACGAGGAGGTCGGCATCTCGATCGCGAAGGAGGCGCGCCGCCTCGCCGGCTTCACCGACGAGGAGATCGAGCGCCTCGTCCGCAGCACGCAGCGCTCCCCCGTGTACTAGTGCCGGACCTCCTGGCTTCACCATACTTCGTTCTCGGATTCACTCAGGCTCGCCTCGGGCGGAGGCCCTACGGCTTCGCACGACTGTTCGCAGGCTCGCCTCGGACGGGCGAGATTCTCTACGTCCCCTCGCCTCGGGCGCAGGGGCCCCAGCCCCTGGTCGCCCTGCCGCTCGCCCAGCGGCCCGCCGCCGTCCTGCGGCTCGCACCCCCACGCCGATCCTCACGTACGACTCGGGGTATTTCGCTCGCCTCGCGGCGCTCGTGCCTGCGGCATCTCGGCCGCCGCTCGGCTCGTACGACCTCGCCCAGGCTCGCCTCGGGCGCGCTCCGCGGCCGCCCTGCGGCTCGCATTCCCCCGTACGCTCCGGTCGGCCCTCACTCAGGCTCGCCTCGCGCGCCGGGCGCGCTGCGGCTTCGCACTCCCACCCTCGTGCCTCGTCTGGCTCGCCTTCACGCGGGCTCGCCTCGGACGCGCTTCGCCTCCGGCTCCGCGGCCGTCCTGCGGCTCGCACCACCACCACCCCGGCACGAGGTACTAGCGGCCCGCCCCCTGGCGGATCCGTGAGCGCCCATCCACTGGCCGGCGACTTCTCGGTCGAGGCCTCTGCCCGGCGGGTCCGGCACTACCGCTACGCGGAGGAGCGCGTCATGCGCACGCTCGGCGGCTGGATCGCGCTGACGCCGGAGCTGCCCGTCAAGCTCCTGTTCGGCCGGCACGTGTGGGACTGCGCCCAGCACGCCGATCTGTGGGGCCGGCGGCTCCCGGAGCTGCGCTCGCCGGCGCAGCAATCGGAGCCCGCCAACGAGCGCTTCGTGCGATTCATGGACCTGTTGGATGCGCGCGAAGGCCGTGGGGAGTCGCCCGAGCGTGTCGTGGGCGTCTACCGCGTGCTCAAGCCCCACCTGATCGCCACGTACGAGCGGCACCTGGCCGCGGCCAACCCCGTCTACGAGCCGCCGACCCGGCGTATCCTCGAGCGCTGCATCGCCGAGGAGCGTCGTCACGTCGCCGCCGGAGCCGCGGTGCTGGAGCGCCTGCTCCGCGACGACGCCTCGCGCGCGCGGGTCGTCAACTGGGAGCGCCGGCTGTACGAGGCCCTCGCCGAGGCGGGTGGCATGACGGGCGAGAGCCCGACGCCGCCGCTGGTTCTGGAGGTGGCGGGCGTCGACCCCGCGGACGATCTCGTGGTGCTCGACTCGGTCTTCGATCCCGGCGTGATCGCATCGGACCTCCGCGCCGAGGTTGACGCCCATGTCCGGGCTCTCGTCGAGGGCGACCTGCCGGCCCTGGCGGGGCAGATCGCTGCGAGCGCGCTGGCGGCGGTGCTCGCCACCTACGACGGCCTGGGCCCATCCCGCCGGGGCGACGTCGTGGCCCAGGCCCGGGTCGGCGCCCATCGATTCGTGAAGCTCCGGCTGTCGGGCCCGCGCGGCGCGACGGTGCTGCAGCTGCAGTGGCGACGCCTGGACGGAGCATGGCGGGTCGTCGAGGCGGAGCTGGTCCGCTCCGAGCCCGCGGCGTAGTGTTCCAGAAGGTGCTCGTCGCCAACCGCGGTGAGGTCGCCCGCCGCGTCTTTCGCGCGTGCCGGCGGCTCGGCGTGAAGACCGTGGCCGTCTACTCGGAGGCCGACTGCGACGCTCCCCACGTGAAAGACGCTGATGAGGCCGTGCCGATCGGGCCGGCGCCCGCGCGCCAGAGCTACCTCTCGATCGACGCGATGCTCGCCGCGGCCAGCCGCGCGGGAGCCGACGCCGTGCATCCCGGCTACGGGTTCCTTGCCGAGAACTGGCAGTTCGCCGCCGCCTGCGCGAAGGTGGGGGTGACCTTCATCGGCCCGTCGCCGGAGGTGATCCGCACGATGGGGGACAAGACCGAGGCGCGTGGGGTGATGGGCGCTGTGGGAGTGCCCGTCGTGCCCGGCAGCCCCGGCCCGGTCGCGGAAGTCGTCGAGGCCGAGCGCTTGGCTACCAACATCGGGTTTCCCCTACTGATCAAGGCGACTGCGGGCGGGGGAGGCATCGGCATGGCCCGCGTGACCAGGGCCGGCGATCTTTCGGCGGCGTTCGCCACTGCGCGGCGCCGGGCGGAGGCGGCGTTCGGCAACGGCGCGCTCTACGTGGAACGCTACCTCGAGCGGCCGCGCCACGTCGAGGTCCAGGTTTTCGGTGACGTGCGAGGCGCGCTGGTACACCTGCACGAGCGCGAGTGTTCGATCCAGCGGCGCCACCAGAAGCTGGTGGAGGAGTCCCCGGCGCCCGACCTTCCCGCGGAGACCAAGGCCGGCCTCACCGCGGCTGCGGTCACCGGGGCCCGGGCGATCGGCTACGTCAACGCGGGGACCATGGAGTTCCTGGTGGACGCGACCGGGCGCTTCTACTTCCTGGAGATGAACACGCGGCTGCAGGTCGAGCACCCGGTGACGGAAGAGGTCACCGGTGTCGATCTAGTCGTCGCCCAGCTGAGGGTCGCCGCCGGCGAGCCCCTGCCGTGGCGCCAGGAGGAGATCATCCAGCGCGGCGCCGCCATCGAATGCCGGATCTATGCCGAGGACCCCGCGAAGGGGTTTCTTCCGTCGCCGGGCACGATCACGCGCCTGGAGCTCCCCGCTGGCGAAGGTATCCGGATCGAATCCGGCGTCGCGGCGGGCAGCACCGTGTCCGTCCATTACGACCCCCTGCTCGTGAAGCTCATCGCCCGCGGCGACTGCCGGGAGCAGGCCGTCGAGCGCATGGCCAAGACCCTGGCCGAGTGCGTCATCGAAGGCGTGCAGACGACGGTGCCGTTCCTCCGGCGTGTCATGAGCCACCCCGAGTACCGCCGCGGCGCCGTCCATACCCAGATGGTCGAGCAAGGAGTGTTCAATGCCTGAGGAGATCAAGGCCCACATCACGGGGGTGGTGTTCCAGATCACCGCCAAGCCCGGCGATGTGGTGCAAGCCGGCGACCCGGTGATCGTGCTGGAGTCCATGAAGATGGAGATCCCCGTGGAGGCGCCGCGCGCCGGCCACGTCAGCGAGATCCGGGTCCACGAAGGCCAGACCGTGCAGGAGGGCGAGGTCGTCGCCATTCTCTCGTGAAGGAGCCAGCCATGAGCATCGAAATGATCCGCGGGCTCTACGACTACCACTGGTGGGCGAACCGGCGACTCTTCGACGTCGCGGCTTCGCTGGGCGAGGCGGCCGCCGGGCGGGAGGTCGGTTCGCAGTTCAGCTTTCCCACGGTCAGGCGCATGCTGGCTCACCTCTACGGCGCCGACTGGGGGTGGCTGCAGCGCTGGAAAGGCACCTCGCCCACGAAGCTCCCCGGGGACGACATTTCGAGCCTGGCGGTCCTGCGCGAACGCTGGGACGCGCTGGACAAGGAGCAGCGGGCCTTCATCGAGGGACTGACCGAAGCCGACCTCGGTCGCCTGGTAGAGTATCGGAACATCGAGGGCAAGCCGTTCCGTCTCGCGCTCTGGCCGCTGCTCCAGCACGTGGTCAACCACGCCACCCACCACCGGAGCGAGATCGCCACCATGATCACGATGATCAGCGGCTCGCCGCCCGACACGGGGATCGCGACCTACGAGCTTCTCAAGTCCGGCCAGATGACGTCACGATGATGCTGCACACTCGCGCCGGCCTCACCCGCGCGGCGCTGAGTTAACGAAACGTACGGCCGGCCGCGGCTCCCCCCCACACCGCGGGGGCGCCGCGGCCGTCGGCGAGAGGGTTCCCGGCTGAGCGCGGGGGCGGGTGGGGTACTGCAAGACCCTGCAAGACCCGTTCCCTGCGACAGAAACAGGTCTGGCGGGTAGGCGGTGCACCGCGAAGCGGAATCGAAGTCCGGCCTCGTGGTCGAGCAGTACCCCGCCCGCCCCCGCGCCCAGAGCGGCTAATTCTCGACGAACGCCCTCAGGTTTCGCCCGCGCAGCGGGTGGCGCAGCTTGCGGAGCGCCTTGGCCTCGATCTGCCGGATGCGCTCGCGCGTCACCGCGAAGCGCTTGCCGACCTCCTCCAGCGTGTGCTCCCCCTCCTCGCCGATTCCGAACCGGAGCCGGAGGATCTCCTTCTCCTTCGGGGAGAGCATGGCCAGCGCCCGCTCGACCTGGGTCGTCAGATCCTGGGTCAGCAGCGTGTCGTTGGGCGAGTCCGCCGACTTGTCCTCGAGGAAGTCGCCCAGCTCCGAGTCCTCGCCGATCGGCGTCTCCAGTGAGAGCGGCTTCCGCGACGATTCTAGGATGAGGCGGACCTTCTTCGCGGGCACGCCGGTCCGCTGAGCCAGCTCCTCGGGCGTGGGCTCGCGGCCCAACTCGTTGACCATCTGGCGGTTGACCCGCGAGATGCGGTTCAGCGTCTCGACCATGTGGACAGGAATACGGATCGTCCGCGAGTGGTCGGCGATCGCCCGGGTGATCGCCTGGCGGATCCACCACGTGGCGTACGTGGAGAACTTGAAACCGCGGCGGTACTGGAAGCGATCGACGGCCTTCATCAGGCCGATGTTGCCCTCCTGGATGAGGTCCAGGAGCGACAGGTCGCTGCCCAGATAACGCTTGGCCACGGAAACCACCAGACGGAGGTTGGCCTCCATGAGCTCCTTCTTGGCCTGGCGCACCTCACGGTCGCTCCGCTCGATCTCGCCCAGCAGCGCCTGCAGCTGCCGGCGCGGCAGCCCCGCGTCCCGCTCGAGGAGGCGCAGCTCCCGCCCCGCCGCCGCGGCCGCCTGACCCTTGCCGGCCGCCTGCGCGCCGAGCTGCCCGATCCGCTGGCAGTGGTGGCGCACGCGGGCCACGATTTCGTCGATGAGCGCCGGCTTGAGCGGCATCTCGGCGACGATCTTCTGAATCGCCTCGCGGTTGGCCGCGATCCACTTCGCATAGTTCTGCCGGGTCGCCGCGGACCGGCGCCGGTCGCGGAGCGATTCCTTGAGCCGGGCGATCTCGCGCTCCAGCCTCCGCATACGCGCGAAGGCGTTGAGCACGCGCTTGATCTCGGCAGCGTCCAGCTCCCCGCCCTCCGGCAGGACGATGACGTCGTCCGCCGGGATCTCCTGGCGCCGCAGCCGGTCGCCGACCTCCAGGAGCTCACGCAACGCCAGGGGGGTGCCGGACAGGGCTCGGCGCAGGGCGATCTGGCCGACCTCGATCCGGCGGCCGATCTCCACCTCCTGCCGCGCGCTGAGCAAGGAGACCTTGCCGATCTCCTTCAGATAGAGTCGGACAGGGTCCTCGCCCCGGGTCGGAAGCTCCGGCAGGGCCCCTTCCGGGACAGCCTCTGGCCCCTCCTCCTCGATCAGCAGCGGAGTCTCGGCGACCTCATCCTGGATGAGGGCCGTCGGCGCGACGGGCGTTGCGTCGATGGTCATCTCACGATCCGGCTCTCTGAATGTCATCGCGTCACCAACACTCGGATTTCTGATTGTTAGATGTGTCCGTGACGGAATCCGTTTCAGGGCTTCTGTGACTACAAGAACCAGGCCAAGAAGTCACAGGATTCCCTAACCCGTCGTAAATACGACACTCGCCTGGCAATCGGATTGGGTAGACTGGGTAGCGGCGTTCACGTATTCGGCCCGACTTTGCTCTGTTAAGATGAGCGGCCCGGGAGGGGGATTCCTTTGGAGGCCGAGGCCATAGCGAACTCCGCTGTCATCGCACGTCACCTCGCCGCGACCCTCCGCCAGGTCCTGGGACGTTCTGACGTCATCATCACCACCGGGGGCATCGGCCCCACGGCCGACGACATCACCCGGGAGGCGGTGGCGGCTGCCACGGACCGGGAGCTGGTGTTCTCGGAGGAGCTGATGGGCCAGATCGAGGCCTACTTCACCGCACGGGGACTCCGGCTGTCGCCCTCGAACCGCCGCCAGGCACATATCCCGGCCGGCGCGATCCCGGTGGAGAACCCGGTCGGAACGGCGCCCGCGGTCATCGTAGAGCACTACGACAGAACCGTCATCACCCTGCCGGGGGTTCCCCGGGAGATGGAGTACCTGCTCGTGAGCCGCGTCATCCCCTATCTCCGGAAGCGCCTCGGCGTCCAGGGGGAGAGAGACGGCTGCGTGTCTTGAAGACGGTCGGCCTTGGCGCGAACCGGATCGGCGAGCTCCTGGCGGACTTTATGGAGAAGGGCGCCAATCCCACGGTCGGCACGCTGGCGCACCTGGGCCAGGTGGATGTCCGCATCGCCGCCAAGGCCGACGACGCGGCGTCGGCCGAGCGTCTCATCGCGCCCGTCGAGACCGAGATCCGCGCCCGGCTGGCCGACGCCGTGTTCGGCGCCGCCGACGCGACGCTGGAGAGTGAGATCGCGGCACGCTTGAAGGCGGCGCCGGGGCGGGTGGCGCTCGTGGAGGTCGGCGGCGCCGGTGCCGCCAGCGGCCGCCTCGCGGCATCGGCGCCGGAGGCATTCGCCGGGGGCGTCGTGCTCGCCGGTTTCTCGGAGGCGGAGCGCCTGGGGCCCGACGCCCGGACGGTGGAGGGATCCGAAGAGCGGACGCGCGCCCTGGCCGCGGCCGTGGCGAAGTGGGACGGCGCCGCCGTGGGGGCGGTGAGTTGGGTCGAGCCCGTGTCCGGCACGTCGCCGCCCACCGGGCGGGCGATCGTCGCCGTCAGCGCCAACGGCGCCAATGGTGAGGCCCGTGAGTACCGCTTCGGCGGCGATCTGCCCTCCATGCGGATCTGGACGGCGACCCTGCTGCTGGATCTCATTCGCCGGACGCTGCCGGCGGAGCCGCGCTGATGGCCGTGGCGCCGAGCGCGAGTTACAGCATCACGGTCCGCGTGGAGATCCGGAACCGCCCCGGCATGCTCGGCCGCGTTGCCTCCGCCATCGGCGAGGCCGGGGGCGACATCGGCGCGGTCGACCTGGTCGAGTCGCAGCGCGATCGCGTGTTGCGCGACATCACCGTCAAGGCCAGCGACAGCGTACACGGCCAGCAGATCGTCAATCGGCTCAAGCAGATCGCCGGCGTGCGCGTCGTCAACGTCTCCGACCGCACCTTCCTGATGCACCTGGGCGGCAAGATCGAGATCCGGAACAAGGCGCCGATCCGGACCCGCGACGACCTCTCCATGGCGTATACCCCGGGCGTTGCCCGGGTGTGCCTGGCGATCCGCGAGGATCGCCGCCGGGCCTTCGCGCTCACGATCAAGCACAACACGGTGGCCGTCGTGACGGACGGTACCGCCGTGCTCGGCCTCGGAGATATCGGACCCGAGGCAGCGCTGCCCGTCATGGAAGGCAAGGCGATGCTGTTCAAGGAATTCGCGGGTGTCGATGCCTTTCCGATCTGCCTGGCGACCCGCGACGTCGACAAGATCGTGGAGACCGTGAAGCTCGTGGTGCCCGTGTTCGGCGGGATCAACCTCGAGGACATTGGGGCGCCACGCTGCTTCGAGATCGAGAACCGGCTACGGAAAGAGCTCGACGTGCCCGTGTTTCACGACGATCAGCACGGGACGGCCGTCGTGGTTCTCGCCGCCCTCTTGAACGCTCTCCGGATCGTGCGAAAGGACCTCCGCCGGTTGCGCGTGGTGGTGACGGGCGTCGGGGCGGCGGGGACCGCGACGATCAAGATCCTCCAGTCGAGCGGCGTCCGGGACATCATCGGTGTGGACGAGCACGGGACCATCCATCGGGGTCGGACCAAAGGCATGGACTTCATGAAGCGGTGGGTCGCCTCGACCACCAATCCACGGCGTGTGAAGGGTGGGCTTGCGGATGCGGTCCGGGGGGCGGATGTGTTCATCGGGCTCTCCGTGCCCGGCATCCTCCGCGCCGGCGATCTCGCGCGCATGGCGCGCAACCCGATTGTCTTCGCGATGGCCAACCCTGTCCCGGAGATCCAGCCCGAAGAGGCGGAGGGACACGTGGCCGTGATGGCGACCGGCCGCTCGGACTATCCCAACCAGATCAACAACGTCCTCTGCTTCCCGGGGTTCTTCCGCGGATTGCTCGACTCCCGGGCGCGGACGGTCAACGACGAGATGAAACTCGCCGCGGCACGCGCCATCGCGGCGTGCGTCGGGCGGAGCGAGCTCTCGGCGGAGTACATCATCCCCAGCGTCTTCAACAAGAACGTCGCGCCGGCGGTCGCCGACGGAGTCGCACGTGCCGCGCACGACACCGGACACGCTCGCCGCAGCCGTCATCCCAAGGGGGCGGAGGTGCCGTGAGCCCTCGCTGGTCCATCGTCATCCCGGCCTTCAACGAGGCGCAGCGTCTTCCGCGGTATCTCGAGGAGGTCCTCGCGTATTTTGACGGGCGGGGCGAACCGTACGAGGTCATCGTCGTCGACGACGGAAGCACCGACGAGACCGCCGCCGCCGTGCGTGCGCTCGCTCGTCAACACGGGAGCCTCTCACTCCTCGCGCTGCCCCGGAACGAGGGCAAGGGGGCCGCGGTGCGCGCGGGAATGCTCGCCGCACGCGGCGACTATCGGCTCTTCACCGACGCCGACGGCGCCACGCCGATTGGCGAATTGAAGCGCGTCGAGCCCCTGCTCATGGCCGGCGCCGGCATCGTCATCGGCTCGCGCGTCCTCGCGGACCCGGCCGTGTCCGTTGTCGCTCGCCGACATCGCGTGATCGCGGGACGACTCTTCAACTGGCTCGTGGCGCGGCTCGGGCTGCGTGGCGTCGCCGATTCCCAGTGTGGCTTCAAGGCCTTTCACGGCGCCGTGGCGAAGGAGCTCTTCGAGCCCCTCCAGACACGCGGGTTCGGGTTCGACGTGGAAGTCCTCCTGCGGGCCCAGGGGAGTGGACATCGAATCGTCGAGGTGCCCGTGAACTGGACCGACCAGCCAGGGAGCAAGGTCGGAGTCCTCATGCACGGTCCCGGGATGTTGACGCAGATCGCGCTCGCGCGGCTGCGCGCGCGAGATTCGCGATGACGCCGTCGGAACGCGCCCGTAGCGTCGAGCCGTTCCTGGCCGTCGAGGTCGCCGAGCGCGCCGCCATGCTC
>DASYUQ010000179.1 GCA_036001065.1 Candidatus Methylomirabilota bacterium | reverse complement strand
TGGATGGTCTCATCGGCGGATCCTCTCTGGCTTGGTGGTGGAAGCATCTGCTACCCGCGGCGGCGTTCTGTCAAGAGCCTTTTGGTCGCGCTCGTCCCGTGTCAGTCGCCGCGCCGCCGCTTGCGTGCCCGCCGGCGGGCGGCTATCTTCGAGCGCCACGCAGAACGGGCAAGATGCTACTGCATGAGGCGGAGCGGCGTGACACTGCCGGCGGCGTAGGGAGAAAGGCCAACGATGCTCTACATGGTCATCGAGAGCTTCAAGAATGGCGACCCGGCGCCCGTGTACCGGCGGTTTCGGGATAAGGGGAGGCTCGCTCCGGAGGCCCTAAAATACGTCTCGAGCTGGGTCACGTCGGACATGACCAGGTGCTATCAGCTCATGGAGAGCGAGGATCGTCATCCCCTCGAGCAGTGGATCGCTCGATGGAGCGATCTTGTGGACTTCGAGGTGATCCCCGTCATCACGTCGGCCCAAGCGGCCGAGCGAGTCGCGCCACGGCTGTAGTTCCGGGCGGGTCTAACCGTGCAGTGCGGCGCGGAGATCGGCTCTTGGATTGCCTACACCGTCGCCAGCGCGGGGATGACCTTGGCGCCCATCAGCTCGATCGAGCGCATGGTCGTCGGGTGGTCCATCCGGGACTCCTGGGCTTCCAGGAGCAGGTGGCCGACGCCCAACTCGCGCTGCACGTAGGCGAAGCGCTCGGCCACTTCGTCGGGCGTGCCAGCGATGATGAAGTGCCCGGCCAGCAGCTCCTCGTAGCTCATCTGCGCCAGCGACCGCGGCCGCGTCTTCAGGGCAAACTGGGCCCCCGCCCGCGAGCGCATGCCCACCGGGGCGAAGTACTCGGCGGGCCCGCGCAGCGTCGGGCCCATGCGCCAAACAAAATGCCGGCCGGCCTCGACCGCCTTTGCCTTCGTGTCTGCCGTGACGGCGCAGATGAGAAAGCCAAGATTGTCGGCGGTCACCGCGCGCCCGGCCTCGGCGGCGCCCTGACGGTAGAAGTCGAACAGCTCGCGCGCGATGTCGAACGGCACCAGGAACGGCACGTAGGTGTAGCCGCGGCGGCCGGCCCACACTGCCGTCTCCGGGCTCGCCGAGCCGGGGATCCAGATGGGCGGGTGCGGCTTCTGGAGCGGCAGGCACCATGGGTTGACGTGGCGGAAGTGGTAGTGGCGTCCCTCCCAGCGGAACGGACCGGGCTCGGTCCAGCACTTCAAGATCAGGTCGTGGCACTCCTCGAAGCGCTCGCGGTTGTGGACGGGATTCGTGTTGGCCCACCACGTCTCGATGCCGATACCGCGCACGAAGCCGGAGAGCACGCGGCCGCCGGAGATCAGATCCGCCATGGCGATCTGCTCGGCCGTGCGCACGGGATTGTCTTCAATGGGGAGGATGTTGCCGAGGAGCAGGAGCTTGCCCCGCTTCGTCGTGCGGGCCAGGATGGCCGCGGTCATGTTGACGCCCACGTTCACGCACGAGGGCGTCGAATGGTGCTCGTTGATCATGAGGCCGTCGAAGCCCGCCTGGTCGGCGAACTCGTACTCGGTGAGGTAGCGCTGGTAGTTCGCGGCGGCTTTCTGCGGGCTGAAGAAGCGGTTGGGCAGCTCGAGCCGGAGCGATGGATACTTCTCGCCTTCCTCGTCGGGGAACTCGTGGTGCGGCATCTCGCTGAAGTAGTAGAGCTTCACGACCGCGCGTGTCCTGGCGCCGCCGGGAGCGGCGCGGGGAGGAAGTCGAGCACCAGCCGCGCGAAGGCGTCGGGCTGCTCGATCGGCGGCAGGTGGCCGCACTTCTCTCGCACGGTCAGCGTCGCGTGGGGCAGGAGCCGCCGGTACTGCTCGCCGCACTCGACGGGGACGATACGATCTTCGCGGCCCCAGACGATCAGCGTCGGATTCGTCACCCGGGGCAGGAACCGGGCGAGACGCGGATTGTGCATGTACGGCTTCCAGGTGAGCCGCGCCGCCATCTCCCGGTTGCGCGTGGCGATCTCCAGCTCGGGCGGCGTGGGCTTGCGGCCGAACAGCTCGTCCCACTCGGGAATCGTCTTCGGGTCGTGGACGGTCAGGTCGAGGAGCTGAGGGGGCGGATAGTAGAAGACATCGAGGATTTCCCCCGTCTCCGGCTTGAGGCCCACGGGCGCCACGAGGACGAGCCGGCCGATCGAGGGCGGGCTCATCGCCGCCATCTCCGCCGCCGTCCACCCGCCGATCGAGTGGCCGAGCACGTGCGGCCGGCCGAGCCCGGCGGCGTCGATGAACCACAGATAGAACCTGGCGAGGTCGTCGATGCCCTCCATCCAGTCGGCGTCGCCCGAGCGCCCGAAGCCGGGGTGCGTGGGCGCCCACACCGTGAAATGCTCCGAGACCTGCTGTACCCAGCGCGTCCATCCCCGGTTGCCACCGGCGCCGTGGAGCACCAGCAGCGGGTCACCCTGCCCGCCGATCCACGCGTGGACGTCGATGCCGCCGACCGAGATCGTCTCCTCATGGGGTCGCATGGTGGGAGCCTCACGCATAGGGCCGGCCGGCGAGTTCGTAGGCCTGGTCGATGAGTTCCGCGATTCGGAGACAGTCGTCGACGCTGGTCGGCGGCGGCGCGCCCCGTCGCCAGCAGCTCAGGAGATCGCGCAGCGACGTCAGGGCCAGCGGCTCCTCGGGTTGCCCCGGCATGGTCTCGTCGCCGTGGGCCGTGGTGAGGCGTATGACGCCGTCCTTGAGGGCTAGGATGGCATCGCGGCCCGCGATCTTCCACTCGCCGTCGGTGCCATCGCGCGGGAAGGTATTGCCGACCTCGATGGTTCCGATGATGCCGCTCGCCGAACGCAGTAGGACGGTGGCGTAGTCTTCCACGCGTTGGCCGTGGGCACGCCAGCTGAGCTGAGCACCCGTGACCCGCGCATCCTCGCCAGTGAGGACGAGGAACAGGTCGAGGCCGTGCGGGCTCAGGTTCCTGAGGCAGCCGCCGCCGGTGATCGCGGGATCGAGCATCCACGGCACGTCCCAGGCGGGATAGCGCGCCGGGCCGGGCCGGTTCTGGCGGATGTAGAGGTGTGACACGGGGCCGAACCGCCCTTCCGCGAGCAACCGTCGAGCGTGGGCGACAAACGGCTGATAACGATAGAAGAGCGGAACCGCGGCGAATGCGTTTTTGGCCTTCGCCTTCTCGGCGATGCCGCGCACCTCGGCGGCGCTGATGCCCATCGGCTTTTCCATTACGAACGGGTAGCCGTGGTCGAGGAGGTGGTGGGCGATCTCCGCCATGACGTTGTGCCGTCCCAGCGCGATCACGAAGTCCGGTCGAGTCTCCGCCAGCATCGTGCGGTAGTCGGTGAAGATTGGAGGATTGCCCAACTCCGCGGCGCGCTTGGCAGCGATCGCGGCGCTGGGATCCTGGAGCCCGACGAGCCCGACGTCGGGCATGCTGGCGAGGTGGCGCAAGTAGGCCGCGTCGTGCAGCGAATGCCAGTGGCTCACCTCGATGGCCGCAATGCGCAGGGGCCGGACGGCTAGTGCCGTTCCAACTTGTTGATACTAAATCTGTCCACGAACGACGTACACGGTGCCTTCCTAGGCGCGAATAGTTGGAACGGCACTAGGCTCATCCCTACCAGCACGTGTTCATGGTCGTTTGAGCCGCAGGTCTTCGTACGGCGCGGAGTACGGGAAGGCGGGGATCAGCGTGAGAGCCGGCTCCTCCACCCTCGGTCCCACGCCGCGAATGAACGCGTTCTCCCAGATCGGGGCGAACACGACGCGGTCGTGGAGAATCCGCTGGATCTGATGGAGCATGTCACGACGCGCCCGGCCGGCGCCCCAGCGCGGCCAGCGCGCGGGCGAAGCGGCGCGTGACCCCGACAACGTCGCGGTCGAGCCCGCTCTCACTCTTCCCCTTGGCGACCTTCACGCTGACGACGAACGGGCCGGGCTCGGAAAGGATGCGGTCGTACGCGCGCTCGAGCTCGTCTTCCGCCCGAACCGCCATCGCCTTTTCGACGCCGGCGCCGCGCGCAATGGCGGCCAGGTCGGAGCCCGAGGCCGTCGCCGTCGGCTGGCCGCCCGTGGTCTGGTGCACCTCGTTGTCGCAGACGACCAGCGCGTAGTTCGGGGGCGCCGTGGCCGCGATGGTGCAGAGCGAGCCCAGGTTCATGAGGAGCGAGCCGTCGCCGTCCAGCGCGATCACGCGCACGTCGGGACGGGCCAGCGCGATTCCCAGCACTCGAGGTCCTTGAACCGCACGGTGCGGCGGCTCATCTCCTCGGGGGTGACGGTGATCGTCTTCATGCCTGACCTCCCGGTCCTCCGGGGGCGCCTCAGTACGCGACACGCGCACTGCCCGCGTAGCCTTTCTGATGGAAGTAGTTGGCGCTGTAGAACTCGAGGACCATGTCCCGGTAGACCGCGCGCGGGTAGCGCGGCGGGTCGTCGGCGCTCGCGCAGCTCGGCAGGCACTCGATCACCGCGTCGGGGGTGGGGCTGTAGAAGAAGCCGATCGAGTAGCGGTCTTGGCCCGAGTCGTTCAGCACGCCGTGCGGCGTCGAGAGGAAGTGGTCGTTCGACCATCGCTTCATGACGTTGCCGAGGTTCACGAGGAAGGTCCCTGGAATCACCGGCGGGGCGAGCCACTCCCCGCTGGGGAGGCGGACGGCCAGCCCGGGCACGTCCTCCCGCGCGAGGATCGTGAAGAAGGAGTTGTCCGTGTGCGGCCCCTGACCGAACTGCTCGTCGTCGTCCGAATCTTGGTGGGGGTAGTGCAGGAAGCGCAGGTTGATGTGCGCCTCGTTCGCGAAGAACGGGCGGAAGTAGTCGGCGGGCATGTCGAGCGCCCGCGCGAGCACGGGGAGCATCCTCTCGCCGAGTGCTTCCAGCGTCTTGAAGTACGTGACCATCCTGGCCCGCATCCGCTCGTGGCCCTCGGGCCATTGGTTCCGGCCCCGCAGCGGGATGCCGGCGACGACGTCCGGGTGATCGGCGCCCCGGTCGTGGCTGATGAAGAAGCTCTCGTTGTAGTTCGGCCGGGTGGCCTTGTGGACGGTCGAGTGCCGCTGCATGCTCTGGTTGACCGCCAGATACCCGATGTTGTTCTCGTTGAGCTTGAGCCGCATCTTCTCGTCGAGCGGCATGGCGTGGAACTCGCGGGAGGCCTCGAAGGCCTCCGCGATCACCGCCTGCGGCACGTCGTGCCCGGCGAGGTAGAAGAAGCCAATCTCCCCGCAGGCGCGCCGCACCTCGCGGACCACGGTCTCCAGTTGGCCGGCGCCGGCCTGGAACGCCGGCCCGAAGTCGATGACGGGGATGGCTTTGGTGGCTTCCTCGAGGTTCCTCACAGCCATGGCCCTGAAGATGTTCATCCGCCGCTCCTCCGTCTTACGTCTACACGCCTGCCCGGCGCAGCACGAGCCCGATATTCTGCGGCTCGGGCTTGCGCTTGCCTTCTTCCACCTCGTGCACGACCTCGACCACGGCCGCCGAGACCGGGGTGGGCACACCGCGCTCGCGGCCCCGCGCCACCACGTAGCCGTTCATGTGGTCGATCTCGGTGGGCCGGCCCTTGGCGACATCTTGGGCCATCGATGCCCGCCAGTTGCGGGGACTCGCCGAGGCCGGGGTGAGCATCCGGTCCAGGGTCTCCCAGGTCTCGCGCCGGTCGGCGTCCGCCCACTGCTCGGCGGCGGCGCCGTTGAACTTGGGGACGCGGTAGCCGAGCGCGCGCCCGACGCGCGCCGACTCCCCGGCGAGATGGATCGTGATGGCGCGCCCGACCTCGCTGGACGCGATCTCCAGCGAGCCGAGCCCGGACATGGCCTGGACCGGGTTGCCCATGGCGTTCGCGCAGAGCTTGGCCCACCGCTCGCCCCAGAGGTTGTCCGTGACCTGAGCGCCGTCGATCACCGAGAGCATCTGCGCCAGCTCGGTGGCGCGCGGCGTGGTCCGCCCGTCGTGCTCACCCACGCGGAAGACGTCGTGTCCCCGGCCCTGGCCCTTGTCCATGCCCCGCTCCACCTGGCCGGGCTTCCACAGGGCCACACCGATCTTGGACATGACCAGCCCCACGGCCCGCGGGGCGCCGGCCACGGCCGCCACCACCGGGTCGGGCCAGCAGTTCTGGGCCGAGACGACGTAGCCATCGGGGGCCAGGTGCCGGAGCGCGAGCTGAGCCGCCCACGCGGTGTCATACATCTTCATGGCCACGAACGCGATCTCGTAATCGCGGGCCAGGCGAGCCGCCTCGTTGAGGTGGACGGCGGTCGGTCGCGCCTCGAAGGGCTCGTGCGGCCCGGTCACTGACAGGCCGCGCAGCCGGATGGTCTCGACCTGCTCGGCCCAGGGATCGACGAGCGTCACATCGTGTCCGGCGCGCGACAGGAACGCCCCGAGGTAGCTTCCGATGGCCCCGGCGCCGACGAAGAGAAGCTTTTTACCCATGGTGCCTCCCGCTGGAGTCCGGCCGCCGGGTATTATCCCTCTTTGTGGAGGTTCCGGCCCGCGAACCAGACGCGATGCTCCGGGAGCGGCTGCGCGCCCTCCACCCCGGGGCGTCGGGCCGCGGGATCAAGCAGTGGCTGGCGAGCGGACGCGTCCGGGTCAACGGCGTCGTGGTCCGTCGCGGCGACGCCCGGGTGGGCCCGGCCGACCGCGTCGAGCTTGGCCGGCCGGAGATCGCCTTCCCGGCGCCCCTGCGGCTCGTGCACGAGGATGAGCACCTTCTCGTCGTCGACAAGCCCGCCGGGCTCCTGACGATCGCGACCGACAAGGAGCGCACCCGGACCGTGTACCGCCTGCTCCGGGACTGGGCCCAGGCGCAGGGTGACCGGCGGGTCTTCGTCGTCCATCGGCTCGACCGGGAGACCTCCGGCCTGCTCGTCTTCGCCAAGTCGTGGGCCGCGAAGCGGGCGCTCCAGGCGCAGTTCCAGGCGCGGACGCCCGAGCGGGTGTACGTCGCTCGCGTGGAGGGCGTCGTCCGCGCGCAGGAGGGCACGCTCAGCTCGCGTCTGGTCGAGGACCGGGCGTTACGCGTCCGCCCCGCGCCCGGCGCCCGCCGCGGCAAGGACGCGATCACCCGCTACCGCGTACTGGAGCGTTACCCGGACGCGACGCTGCTCGAGTTGGCGCTCGTCACGGGACGCCGGGGCCAGATCCGCGCCCAGCTCGCCGCGCTCGGCCACCCGATCGTCGGCGACCGCGCGTACGGGAGCCGGGGCGATCCCCTCCGCCGCGTCTGCCTGCACGCCACCCGGCTCGGCTTCGTCCATCCGAGCGGGCGGCGGGTCGTGTTCGACAGCCCGCCGCCGAGCTTCCGGCGGGCGTAGGGGCGCGACGGGCAGAGCGCTACGCAGGCTTTGCCGCCCGGACCAGCGCCAGGGTCTCTTCGACGGTGTCGCTGCCGGTGATGGCGCGGACGACGACCTCGTCGACGACACCCTGCCACTCGCCGAGCGCCGGCGGAATCGCGGCCGGGCTCTGGGCGGCGATGGCCGTCTCCACCGGCTTCACGCCCATGCGGGCGAAGTTGTTCGCGTACGCCGGGATGGCCGCGTAGCGGTCGGCCTCCTTCCCGAGCCGGTCGCGCGCCTCCCCGCCCAGCGCGACGCGGACATACGCGAAGAGCTTGGGCGGCTGCCGGCGCGCCGCGGCCGCGCCTGCCCGTACCAGCTCCGCCGAGCGCCGTGCGTGCTCCGGGGTCAGCCAGTTGAAGAGCACGCCATCGGCGATCTCCCCGGCCAGACGGCACATCTGCGGGCCGAGCGCCGCCACCACCAGGCGCGTCTGGAGCTGCGAGCGCAGCTCGGCGACGCCCGCGCGCACGCGGGCGAGGGCGCCTGGATTCGCGCTGCCGACTCCGAGGAGGAGGCGACCGAGGGGCAAGGCGTGGGCGCGCACGCCCTGGACGATGCTGTCCGGCCCCCGCGTGTGCAGGGGGATCACGCCGATGCCGAGCTCGATGCGCTGGGTCTCTCGCGCGGCTACGGCGAGTGAGGCCAGCCCGTCGGTCGCGCCGGGATGGTTCACCCAGAAGGAGCTGTAGCCCAGCGCCTCGGCCTCCCGCGCGGAGGCGCGGATAATCTCGGGCGCGATACCGGCGAACAGGGCGAGTCCGCGTCCCATCGCGTCAGTCCTTGCCCCTAAAACCCGTGGCCAGGATGAAGGTACTGTCGGCGAGGACGTCCTGGGCTAGACACAGCAGCAAGCCGCTGGCGATCATCAAACCCTTGAGTTTCATCTCGCGATCTCCCCGTGAGGTGCGCTGTGACGGTCACCGCTGCGAGAACAGGAATCCGGCGCGGCATTGTCGTTCTTCCGCAGTCCGGCGTCAAGAAGAAGTCCAGCCGGATGCTGCTGCTACATGAAAATGTCATGGGGTAACTGCTACGTGAAAGTGTCATGGGGGGCTCCCTTCGTGGAAGTGTCATTCCCCCATGGAGACCTTCACGATGAGCCGGAAGGAGTTGCTCCGGGCCGGCCTGGTCAGG
>DASYUQ010000178.1 GCA_036001065.1 Candidatus Methylomirabilota bacterium | reverse complement strand
ACGACGGCGTGCTCGGCATGTGGTACGGCAAGGGGCCGGGCGTCGACCGCACCGGCGACATCTTCAAGCACGCCAACTTCGCGGGCGTCGGCAAGCACGGCGGCGTGCTCGCGCTCGGCGGCGACGATCCGCTCTCGAAGTCCTCGACGTTGCCCACCCACTCGGAGGTCGCCTTCTACGACGCCCTCTTTCCGGTGCTCTTCCCGGGCAACGTCCAGGAGATCCTCGATCTCGGCCGTCTCGGCTTCGAGCTGTCGCGCTACTCGGGGCTCTGGGTCGGCTTCAAGATCGTGACCAACGTCGCCGACGAGGTCGGAACGGCCGGGGTCGCGCCGGATCGGGTCGCCGTCAAGGACCCCGGCTTCCTGTTCGAGGGGCGGCCCTGGCAGGCCCAGCAGCAGCCGATGCTGATGCCGCCCTTCGGGCTGGAGACGGAGCGGCTCATCCACTACGGGCGGCTGGAGGCGGCCCGGGCCTTCGCCGCCGCCAACGGAATCAACCGCATCGCCGTCTCCACGCCGGAGGCCTGGCTGGGCATCGTGGCGGCGGGCAAGACCTATTACGACCTCCGCGAAGCGCTCGGCGAGCTAGGGCTCGACGAGGCGGCGCTCCGGCGGTACGGGATTCGGATCCTCAAGCTGGGGATGCTCTTCCCGATGGAGCCCGGGATCGTGCGCGAGTTCGCCCGTGGCCTGGAGGAGCTGCTGGTCATCGAGGAGAAGCGGGCGTTCACGGAGCTGTTCATCCGGGACGTCCTCTACAACCAGAGCGAGCGGCCACGCGTCGTCGGCAAGCACGACGAGCAGGGCGGGATCCTCGTCCCCGCCAACGGCGAGCTGGACGCCGACCGGATCGCCCAACTGGTGGCCTCCCGCCTCGAGCGGAGGCTGCACCTCGACTCGATCACCGCGCGTGTCGCGCTGCTCGAAGCGCTCCGGGAGCGCCCCGCCCCGCTCACGCTCGTCCGCCAGCCGTACTTCTGCTCGGGCTGCCCGCACAATCGCTCGACGGTGGTGCCCGAGGGCTCCATCGCCGCCGCCGGCATCGGCTGCCACGGCATGGCCCTCTACATGGACCGCAACACGTACGGCCTCACCCACATGGGGGGCGAGGGCGCCCAGTGGGTGGGCATGGCCCCCTTCACCGAGACGCCCCACATCTTCCAGAATCTGGGCGACGGCACCTTCTTCCACTCGGGCTCGCTGGCGATCCGCCAGGCGGTGGCCGCGGGCACGAACGTCACCTACAAGATCCTTTACAACTCCGCGGTGGCCATGACCGGCGGCCAGGACGCCGCCGGCGCGATACCCGTGCCCGAGCTGACGCGCGCGCTGGAAGCGGAGGGCGTCAAGCGCATCGTCGTGATGACCGACGAACCCGACCAGTACCCCAAGGGAACCCGGTGGGCCAGGGGCGTGGAGGTCTGGCACCGCGACCGCCTCGAGGAGGCCCAGCGCATCCTCCGCGACGTCCCCGGCGTCACCGTCCTGATCTACGACCAGCGCTGCGCGGCGGAGAAGCGCCGGCTGCGCAAGCGGGGCCGGCTGCCGGATCCGGCGATGCGCGTGTACATCAACGAAGCCGTCTGCGAGGGGTGCGGCGACTGCGGGGTTCAGTCGAACTGCCTGTCGGTGCATCCCGTGGAGACCGAGTTCGGCCGGAAGACGCAGATCCACCAGTCGTCCTGCAACAAGGACTACTCCTGCCTCCGCGGCGACTGCCCGTCCTTCCTGACCGTGATCCCGCGGGGGGCGCCCAAGAAGAAGGAGCGGCGCCTCTTCACGGTCGATCGCGCGCTGCCCGAGCCGGCGCTCAAGGTGTCGCGGCAGTGCTCGATCTTCATGACCGGCATCGGGGGGACCGGCGTGGTCACGGTCAACCAGATCCTGGGCACCGCGGCGCTCCTCGACGGCCACCACGTGCGCGGCCTGGACCAGACGGGACTCAGCCAGAAGGGCGGGCCCGTCGTCTCCCACCTCAAGATCTCCGAGCGGGCGGAGGAGGTCTCCAACAAGGTCGCCGCCGGCGAGGCCGACTGCTTCCTCGGCTTCGACGTCCTGGTGGCCACGTCGCCTCAGAGCCTCGACCACGCCCGGCCCGACAAGACGATCGCCGTGGTCTCGACCAGCAAGGTGCCGACGGGGGCGATGGTCACGTCCACGGAGGTGCAGTTCCCGGAGACCAACGGGCTCATCACCTCGATCAACCGGGTGACCCGCAAGGACGAGAACGTGTACCTCGACGCCATCGGCCTGGCCGAAACGCTCTTCGACGACCACATGGCCGCCAACATGATCGTGCTGGGCGCTGCCTATCAGGCGGGCGCGCTGCCGGTGAGCGCCGAGGCGATCGAGGAAGCGATCGCGCTGAACGGCGTGTCGGTCCCGATGAACACGCAGGCCTTCCGGGCGGGCCGCCTCCTCGTCGTCGATCCCCTCTGGCCCTCGACTCTCAAGAAGCCCCGCCTGGGCGCCGTCGAGGCCGCGCCGGCGCTGGGCGCCCCGGCCCGCGCGCTGGTGGACTCGGTCGGCGCGGCGGGGGAGCTACGACGGCTGCTGGAGATCCGCGTCTCCGATCTGATCGACTACCAGAGCCTCGACTACGCGCGAGAATACGTCGGGTTCGTCACGCGCGTCGCCGCCGCTGAGCGCGCGGTGGTGCCCGGTGAGACCCGCCTCAGCGAGGGGGTGGCGCGCCATCTCTTCAAGCTCATGGCCTACAAGGACGAGTACGAGGTGGCGCGCCTTCACCTCAAATCCGATCTGGCCGCCCGGCTCGCCAGCGAGTACCGGGAGGGCGTGAAGATCCGCTACCACCTCCATCCGCCGATCCTGCGCGCGCTGGGCTGGCGGAAGAAGCTCACGCTGGGCACGTGGTTCGATGCCGTGTTCCGTCTGTTGCTGGCGATGCGCGGCCTTCGGGGAACGCCGTTCGATCCCTTCGGCTACGCCGAAGTACGCCGGGTCGAGCGCCAGCTGATCGCGGAGTACCGGGCGCTCGTCGACAAGGCGCTGGCCAACCTGTCCGAGGCCGCCTACGAGCGCGCCGTCAAGCTCGCCAATCTCCCCGACCTGATCCGCGGCTACGAGGCGATCAAGCTGCGCAACGTGACGCGCTTCCGCGACGAGGCGCGGGCGCTGGGGTTCGAGCCATGAAAGACCTGGACAAACAGCTGAAGGCCCTGCAAC